>JAQUQF010000162.1 GCA_028749105.1 Acidobacteriota bacterium
GATCGGCGCCTTCGACCAGCAGGAGATCAAGGAGATGTTCGAGGTGACGCTGACCGATGGGGCGGCCGGCGAGAAGCTGATGCAAAAAGGGAAAGCGTCGGCGATGCTGGTCATCCCCGAGCATTTCAGCGACGACCTGGCCGACCAGAAACCCACCGCCCTTGAGGTGGTCAAGAACCCGTCGGAGGAATTCCTGCCCGGCGTGGCCGAGGAGTTCGCCAGGACCATGGCCGTAGGCTTTTCCGCCATCGCCCAGGTATTCGCCGATGAGCTCAAGGTCATCAAGAGCGCCAGCAAGCTGGATCTCAAGGACATCTCCATCGCACAGATGACTCCCTTTTTGGAAATGGCCAGGGTCAAGATCATCGCCCTCAACTCCTACCTGTCGCCGCTGCTGCTGCAGATGAAGGCCAGCACCGTGACCAAACCCGGGGAGACCGCCGCTGCCAAGGGCTTCAATATTTTCGCCTACATCATGCCGGGCATGCTGATCATGTTCCTCCTGTTCATCGTCGAAGCCTTCATGCGCGAGATCCAGAACGAGCGCGCCGACGGCAAGATCCGGCGCATGATGTTCTCGCCGCTTTCCACCCGCGAACTCGTCACGGCCCGGCTTTTCAGCGGCTGGCTGATGGGCGTGCTGGTCTGCTCCCTGGCCATGGCCGTGGGCACGCTGATCTTCAGGATCGATTGGGGCAATCCCCTGCTGGTTTTGCTCCTGGTCATGGTCAGCTGTTTCTGGTGCGCCGCATTCTTCGGCATGCTCAACGCCTTTTTCAGGAACAAGAACCAGGCCGGCGCTTTTGCCAGCCCCATCATCCTGGTGTCCGCCGCCTTCGGCGGCAGCATGCTGCCCCTGGAGCAGATCCCCCAGGGCATGCGCTGGCTGGCCCAATTCACCGTCAACAACTGGTTCATCATGGGCTGCCGCGAGATCGTCGCCGGCGGCGTCCCTTACCGCTCCTTCATCGTGCTGGCGGTTTCCGGACTGGCATTCGCGGCCGTGGCCATGGTCGCCCTGCAGCGCCGTCTCAGCACCTGATCGCCGGCCGAGGAAAGATCATGAAGAAAATATGGCATATCGGATTTTTGGACCTGAAGCTGACGGTCAAGGACAGGGCTTTTTTCTTCTGGATGCTGGCCTTTCCCATGATCTTCATCCTGATCTTCGGCAACCTGTTCCGGGGAAGCAAGACCGACACCAAGGCCTCGCTGACGGTGCTCAACCAGGACCAGGGGAAATGGGGCGCCTATTTCATCGAAAAACTCAAGGCACCGGGCATCGAGCTTGCCGTAGAGTCGAGCGAACCCAAGGAATACTTCCGCATGCTGGTCATCCCAGCCGATTTTTCGGCGAAAATCGAAAAGCGCGCCGCGCAGACCCTGGAACTCAAAAGTGATTCCGATGCCAACCTGCAGGCCGGCGCCATGGCCGAGACCAAGGTCACCCAGGCCATCGTCAAGCTGATCGCCGAGCTGGTCATCTACGGCAACCGGGACATGAAGGCCTTTTTCGATTCCCGCAGCCCCTTCCGCGACCTGGTGCTGGTCAAGACGCGCCTGCCCCGAGATACCATCGCCAAGATCCCCTCGGGCTTCGACCACGTCATCCCCGGCATCCTGGTGCAGTTTGTGATGATGATGGTGCTGATCTACGGCGGCATTTCGGTGATGGAGGACCGCAAGCGGCGGGTGCTGGCCCGCATTCTCTATTCGTCGGCGTCCTTCGCCGAGCTGTTCGGCGGCAAGTTCCTGGGGCGGGTGCTCATGGGGCTGCTGCAGTCGGCCATCCTGATCACGGCCGGCAAATTGTTTTTTCACCTGAACCTGGGAAACATCTGGCTTTCAGGGTTGAACATCCTGATCTTCACCCTGGCCATGGCGGCCTTGAGCATCTTCGTCGGCTCGGTGATCCGCAAGGAAGAGGTAATTGTCGGCCTATCGGTGCTGGCGGCCAACATGTTTGCCGGCCTGGGCGGCTGCTGGTGGCCGGCCGAGATCGTGCCGCCCGCTTTCAGGACCCTGGGCATGGTCTCCCCCGCCTACTGGGCCATGGACGTATTCCACAAGGTCATCTTCTTCGGCTAGGGTTTCGACGCCGTCTGGCCCAACCTGCTGGTACTGCTGGCCTTCACCGCCGTGTTCATGGCATTGGCCCTGCGTTTCTTCAAGATCGAAGAGTAATTCCAGGCAAAGAAAAAATATACCGGGGAGAAGACTAGCCGAACAGGGGGTGGCGGCTGGCGGCCAGGCGCACCAGGCGGCTGCCGAGCTCGCCGAACGACAGGCCGGACTGCTCGGCGGCATAGGCCAGGCTGGCATTGGAACTGATGTCGGGGTTGGGGTTCACGTCCAGGACATAGAAGACGCCGTTGCGCAGCCGGATGTCCAGACGCGCGTAATCCCGGCAGCCGAAGACGCGGAAAACTTCGACGCAGACCCGCTGCAGGTCGCCCAGCTCCCAGGCCGGCAACCGCGCCGGGACCACGACATCGATGAGCTTGTACAGGTCCGATCCGGGGCTGAACTTGGCATCATACGTGCAAAGCCGGTCGTGGATGTCGGCGCAGCGCGAATAATCCATTTCCACCGGCGGCAGCATCTGCAGGGAATCGTTGCCGATGAGGGAAACATGGAATTCCCTGCCGTCGATGAAATCCTCGACGATGGCCGGCTCGTCAAACGTGCGCAGGATGAAGTCGATCTGCCTCTCGAGCTCCGTTCGATTGAGCACGACCGATGCCGAACTGATGCCCAGGCTGCAATGCTCCCTGGCGGGCTTCACGATCGCGGGAAACTGCTTCCATCCGGAGGCGGACGGTTTTTCATAAACCCGCCAGATCGGCGTGGGCAATCCGTGTTCGACCAGGGTTTGCTTGACGCGATGCTTGTTCTCGCAATTGACGAGGGTCTCGGGCGGCGCCCCGGTGTATATCATGTTCAGCTGTTCGAGCACGTGCGCCACATCAGCCTCGCTGTGGGGCCGGCCGGGGATCTCCTCGCAAAGGTTCATGATGATCCATTCATCCGGCTGGTATTTGGCCAGTGTGTCGCGCAGCCTGTCGTTTGAAATCTTCAGAAGGGAAACCGGGTGCCCCAATTGGTCGAGAGAAGACCGCAACCGCCGGACTTCGATGGTCTGATTCCTTTTTTCGTTCGGGTTCCAGGCGGCATCCAGGTTGTAAATCACAAGCACGGGCAACTGTGCCGCATCCCGCCGCGACGTCATTTTTTTTCCTGCGCTGGCATACCCTATTTTTAACGCTAATCCTTTTGTGTGTCAAGCAAAAACATTTCAAGAAAAATTTTTCAGCCGAAATATTTCCTGCGGAAGAAAAACGCCACATTGACCAGGCCGATCATCACCGGAACTTCGACAAGAGGCCCGATGACCGCGGCGAACGCCGCCCCGGAGTTGATGCCGAACACGGCGACGGAAACGGCGATGGCCAGCTCGAAGTTGTTGCTGGCCGCGGTGAACGACAGGGTCGTGCTCTGGCTGTAGCCGGCGCCCGCCTTGCGGCTGAGAAAAAAAGACACCAGGAACATGACCACGAAATAGATCAGCAGGGGAATGGCGATGCGCACGACATCGAGAGGAATTTTCACGATGTACTCGCCCTTCAGGCTGAACATGACCACGATGGTGAACAGCAGGGCGATCAATGTAAGCGGAGAAATTTTCGGGATGAAGCGGCTATGGTACCACTCCTTGCCCTTGGCCCTGACCAGGATCAGGCGCGTGATCATGCCGGCCAGGAAGGGGATGCCCAGGTAGATGAAAACGCTCTTGGCGATGCTGCCCATGGTCACCATGGACAGGTCGATGTCGCCCAGGCGCAGGCCGATGAGCGGCGGCAGCTTCTTGATGAAGAACCAGGCGAACAGGGAGTAAAACAGCACCTGGAAGATGCTGTTGAAGGCCACCAGGCCGGCGGCGTACTCGCGGTCGCCGTCGGCCAGGTCGTTCCAGACGATGACCATGGCGATGCAGCGCGCCAGGCCGATCATGATCAGCCCGACCAGGTACTCGGGCTTGTCTCCCAGGAAAACCACGGCCAGCAAGAACATCAGGATCGGGCCGATGATCCAGTTCTGCAGCAGCGAGAGAGCCAGGACCTTCAGGTTCTTGAACACGTCCCCCAGTTCCTCATATTTGACCTTGGCCAGCGGCGGGTACATCATCAGGATCAGGCCGATGGCGATGGGGATGTTGGTCGTACCCACGCTGAATTTGGCATTGAATGCCGCCACGGCGCCGGGAATCAGGTAACCGATCAGCACCCCCAAAGCCATGGCGGCAAAAATCCAGACTGTCAGATAGCGGTCAAGGAAACTAAGCCTTTTCGTCGTTCCATCAGACATGTCACACCTCCGCATTGATTTTATTGCCAAAAGCACGCTTCATTGCATTTGCCGTCACGAATACCAGGAGTTCTTTGATGTTCTTGCTGTCACTGACACTGTCACTGACACTGCCTAAGGGCATTGGATAAACCCCTGCGACCACAGGCAGCCGCCGCAGGCCGGGTGGACGTTGCCATAGCAGTCCTCATTGTTGATGTCGGGCAGGTCGCAGCTGTTGCAGGTGGTGCAGGGGGCGAAGGCAAACTCTTCCAGCTTGCGCCGGAAATCCCGGTATTCAGGATCGTTCCAGATCTCGACCAGTCCGTTTTCGCGCAGGGAGCCGAGGGTGAATTCGGGCCAGGTACGCGGTTGGCCGTTCAGGCAGACCGTGTGGGCATGGAGCAGCG
>JAQUQF010000163.1 GCA_028749105.1 Acidobacteriota bacterium
AGCGCCGGTTGGGGGCGGTGGAGTGGGCGTAGTGGTTGAGCGCCAGACCGAAATGGCCCTCGGGGATCCTGCCGCCGGGGAGGACATGGTATTCGCCGCGGCCGATCAGCTTGATCACGGCCAGCGAGAGGTCGGGAAAGGCGTCGGGCTTGGCCAGGCGCGCCTTGCGCAAAAAACCGGACAGCGCCCGGGCGTCGGGTTCGGCCGGCAAACGCGAATGATAGGTGGCGGCGAGTTCGACGATCCGCCCCCAGTGCTCGGGCTCGCGCACCACGCGGCTGAAGACGGGCAGGTTCCTGCCGGCCAGAAAGGCGGCTGTCGACTGGTTGCAGGCCACCATCAGCTCCTCGATGATGCGCTCGGCCCGGTTCTGGCTGCGGCTGACAATGTCTTTCACCCGGCCGTTGTCACCCATCACGATGCGCGTCTCCAGGGTGGCGAACTCCAGGGCGCCGGCGGCCATGCGCACCCGGCGCAGGACGCGCGCCAGGCGGTCCTGCGTCTCCACCTGCAGGCGCAGCTCCTTGTCACGGTCGAGCGGCTCGGGCGGGCGGGACTTGCCTTCGAGCCAGTCGGCAACGGCGTCGTAGCAGAGCTTGGCCTTGTTCTCGACCAGGGCGGGGAAGATGCGGCGGCTGATGATCCGGCCGTCCGACGTGATGCGCATCTCCGTCACCATGGCGCGGCGGCTTTTCCCGGGCAGCAGCGAGGTCAGGTCGTAGGAGAGGCGGTCGGGAAGCATGGAGAAATTCTTCACCCCGGTATAGACCGAGGTGGTGTTGACCCTGGCTGCCACGTCAATGGGGGAATGGGCGCCGACATAGACGTCGACGTCGGCCACCGCCACCAGCAGCCGGTAGCCGTCGCCATCCGGGAACACGACCTCCAGCTGGTCCAGGTCCCGGGAATCGTCGTTGTCGATGGACGACCAGGGCAGGAAGCGCAGGTCGACCAGGCGGCCGGATTTGTCCAACTCGCCGCCCAGGTCGCGGCAGCGCCGGGCCTGCTGAAGGGCCGCCGCCGGAAAATCGACGCTCAGCCCTTTCTCGCGCATGGCGCGCCGGGCGATGGTCTCCAGGTTGGGGGTCTTTTGGGGCGGCGCCGGCCGCTTCTCCTTTCGCCTGGACCGGTTTTGCGCAGGAAGCGAAGATTTCGATCCCCGGTAGCGGCTCGACCGGCGCGTATTTTTCACCGACATGGTTTCTCCTGCAACGCCATCCATTTCATGCGACACATCCTTCTCTCGATTCCCACACCCCATATTGGAGACATTCCGATTAAATGTCAATGCCAACGGCTCCGGATCAAAAAAACCATGGAATCATATCTCAGCCGAACCGTGGAAGATCGGTGCCCTGGCGGCATGGCTTGTGCTCATCTATGCGCCTCTTTACCTATTCGCTCCAAGGGCATACAATCGGACTTTCGGATTCGTTGCCGACAGGAGCGAACGTGACCCCAGTTTCAGATCCGCAGCCCGCCCTGGCCTCGCCCGTCAAGCCGGTGATGGCCATCGTCGCCGCCGGCACCCTGGCCATGGCCGGCTACGAGATGGTGCGCTCGGCCGCCGCCTCGGTCTTCCTGGCCCACCATTCGGCGGCGCGTCTGCCCGAGGCGCTGATGCTGGTGCCGCTGGCCATGTTCGCCTTCACCTGGCTGTTCAGCATGGCGCTGAAGCACATGGGGGCGGCCCGCACCTTCATCTCTACCCTGCTGCTCTCCGCCCTGGTTCTGGCCGCATCGGCGACGGCCGTGCTCCATGACATCCCCGGTTCCGCCTTCCTGCTCTACATTTTCGCCCAGGCCTACATCGTCTTTATCGTCGAGGAGGTGTGGGCCTTCATCAACAGCCTCTTCGTCCCCGCCCAGGGCAAGCGCTGGAATGGCATGATCACCGCGGTCAGCACCGCCGGCTCGATCACCGGCGGCATCGTCACCGGCAGGCGCTCGGTGGCCATCGGCTCGGAGCGCATCGTGTGGATCGCCGCCGGCCTTACCGCCGCCGCCTCCATCCTCGGCTGGCTGGCCTTCCGCCTGGCCGGGAAGCAGCCGACGCCCCCCGATCGTCCGCCGGAGAAGCTGGCCGACCACTTCGCCTGGGACCTGCTGCGCACCGGCCCCACCATCCGCCGCCTGGCCATGATCGTAGTCGCCGCCCAGTCGGTGGCGGTGCTGCTGGACATCGCCTTCCACCAGGCGCTGCAGACCGCGGTGCCGCAGCAGGACCCGCGCACCGCCCTGCTCGGCTACTTCTGGTCGGCGGTCAACCTCTTCGCGCTGGCGCTGCAGCTTGGCGCCTGCCCGTTCCTGCTGTCGCGAATCCCGATACGCAAGATCCACGGGGCCATCCCGCTGCTGTTCGGCGCGGCGGCACTCGCCGCCGTCTCCCTCCCCGTCCTGCCCGTGCTCGCCGGTGTCTTCTTCCTCTCCAAGACGGTCGACTACTCGGTGTTCCGCGCCGCCAAGGAGGTCCTCTACATCCCCCTCTCCTTCACCGCCCGCTACCGCGCCAAGATGACCGTGGACGCCCTGATCTACCGCTCCTCCAAGGGGGTGGTCTCGGCCCTGCTATCCCTCGCCAACCGCGCCTTCGGCCTCCTGCCCCTGCGCCTTTATCCGCTGCTGGTGGTGTTCCTGTGCGGCGGCTGGAACCGCTTCACCCGCAACCTGCCCGAGCCGCCGGCCAGCGCCGGGGCCAAGTCCATGAGCTCCAGTTGAAACAAAAGGGCCCTTTCTAGTTCAGCAAACCGAATTCCCGGCCCACGAGGCCGAAGACCTCAAGCACGCGGTCGAGCTGGCGCTTCTCGTGCGTGGCCATGAAAAAGGAGCGGATCAGCTGCTTGCCCTCGGGGACGGCGGGGGAAACCACCGGGTTGGCAAAAACCCCTTCTTCCAGCAGGCGATGGCAGAAGCGGAAAGTTTTCATATTGTCACCGATGAGGATCGGGATGATCGGCGTGGGGTCATCGGGGATCTGATAGCCCAGTTCCCTGAAGCCCCGGCGCATGTAGCCGGCATTATCATGCAAGCGCTGCACGCGCTCCGGCTCGCGGCGGATGATCCTCAGGGCGGTGCGGGCGGCGGCCACGTTCGCCGGCGGCATGCTGGCGCTGAAGATCAGCGCCTGGGAGTTGTACTTGATGTAGTCGACGACCTCCTTGCCGCCGGCAACGAAGCCGCCCAGCGAGGCGAACGACTTGCTGAACGTTCCCATCACCAGGTCAACGTCGCGGCCGTTCTGCATGCCGAAATGGCTGCTGACGCCGCGGCCGCCATCGCCCAGAACCCCGATGGAATGGGCCTCGTCGATCATGACCCGGGCGTTGTGGCCGTGGGCCAGCTGCACCAGCCGCGGCAGGTCGACCACCGCGCCCGACATGCTGAAGACGCCGTCGCTGACCAGCAGTTTCGGCGCCGCCGGCGGCAGCTGCAGCAACAGCTTTTTAAGGCTCTCCATGTCGTTGTTGGCATAGCGCTTCACGTGCGACGCCATCGCCCTGGCGATCAGCGTTCCCGCCACGATGCTGGCATGGTTCTCCTTGTCGCTGATCACGCACTCGTCCCGATTGACGATGGTGGGGATGATCCCCTGGTTGGTCAGGAAGCCGGTGGTGAACACCAGGCTGCTCTCGACGCCAAGGAAATCGGCCAGCTCCTCCTCCAGCTCCCGGTGCAGCACCAGGTTGCCGTTCAGGAAGCGCGAGCCGGAGCAGCTGGTGCCGAAATCGTCCATGGCCTTGTGGGCGGCGGCAAGCACCTCGGGATGCTTGGTCAGCCCGAGATAGTTGTTGCTACCGGCCATGATCACCATGCGGCCGTCGATTTTCACCTCGGTGCAGTTGTTCTCCTCGATTTCCTGGAAGTATGGAAAGAGCTTCATTTCCTTGAGGATTTTTACGCGCTCATACTGTTTGCACTTGTCGAAAAGGTCCATGCCTTCACCTCTCTTTTTTTAAAGTCCGGTTGCTCAGCCCGCCCGTCACCACCTCGAAGCCGAGGGCAAGTAGCCGGTCCAGGTCGTCGCGTTTGATCTGTTTCGCTTCCACCAGTTGCAGAATGCCGTTGAGCATCCCCCAGAGCAGGAGCGCCAGGTCCTTGGTTTCGCCGCCATCCCCGGCCGGGAAGCCGGCGCGGCTCTTTTTGAGGATCGACTGCAGGTGGCCGAGGCAGGCGAGCTTCCGGCGCCGGATCTCGTTCAGCAGCTTTTCCGGGATATTGGCCTGGTGGCTCGGCTCATCAACGAAAAACATCAACTGCCCGTAATCGCCGTTGTGCTCATAGAAATTGAGGTAGGCTTCCAGGGCGCGGCGCATGCCGTCTTCGACGCCGGAGCAGGAGGCCGCGGCTTGGCCCAGGACGGCGGTCAGCTTGTCCAAATGCTCCAGTAGGATCTGGGCGAAAATCTCCTCCTTGCTCGCGAAATGGGAGTAAATCGTCCCCTTGCTGAACTCGATCTGGGCGGCGATGTCGTCGATGGTCACACTGGCGAAGCCCCGGCGCCGGAAAAACCGGCGCGCCGTGTCCAGGATCAGGCTCTTGCGCTTGGCGTACTCACGCAGCTTTCGTTCCCGGATGCCCATTTCGACTCCAATTTAAATATTAACTGCTGGTCAGATTTAAATTGTATGCCATTGTTTGTCGCTTGTCAAATTTTTGCCGGTCAAAAAAAACGCATCCGCTGTCGCTACTTCTGTTCCACCAGCTCCACCCGCCGGTTCCTGGCCTTGC
>JAQUQF010000164.1 GCA_028749105.1 Acidobacteriota bacterium
CACGCCGACGCCGGCGCCCAGGACCTGGCCCGTGGCCGTCATGCGCCCCGCATCCAGGGCGTTGTCGAAGCGGAATTGCCAGCGGTCAAAGCCCCCTTTTTCGCAGAGCATGTCGATGCAGCTTTCAACGGCGAAGGTCACCTGGTTGACGCCGAAGCCGCGCATGGCGCCGCAGGGCGGGTTGTTGGTATAAACGGTTTTGGCCTCGATGTCGGCGGCCGGAACGTGGTAGGCGCCCGAAGCGTGGCCGGCGGCCCGCTCCAGCACCTTGGTCCCCACCGAGGCGTAGGCGCCGGTGTCGCCGATGATGCGCGCCCGCAGTGCCGTCAGCCTCCCCTCCTTGTCACAGCCCAGGGCATATTCCATGACGAAGGGATGGCGCTTGGGGTGCATGCGCAGCGACTCGGGCCGGCTCAGGCGCACGCGCACCGGCTGCCGCAACAGGAAGGCGAAGAGGGCGGCATGGCCCTGCACGGTGATGTCCTCCTTGCCGCCGAAGCCGCCGCCGTTGGCCACCTGGATGACGCGCACTTTTTCCTGTGGCAGTCCGAGGAGCGACGCGACCTGGCGGCGGTCCTCGTAAACACCCTGCCCCTGCGAGTAGAGGCGCACGCCGTCCCCTTCCGGCAGCGCCACGGCGGCTTCCGTTTCCAGAAAGGCATGCTCGATCATCTGGGTGTGGAAAACGCCGGAAGCGGTGAATGCCGATGCGGCCAATAGGTTATCGACGTCGCCACCGCGGCGGATGACGCAGCGCTCCAGCAGATTGCCCTTCTCGTGGACGCGGACAGGGCTGCGCTCCGCTTGCAACACATCGGTCAGCGGCTCCAGCACCTCGTAGTCCACTTCGATGGCGGCGACGGCGGCACGGGCCTGCTCCTCGCTTTTGGCGACCACGCCGGCCAGAACATCAGCACCCGTCCGGGACGTCTCTCCCGCGGCCCGCATCAGGGGCCAGTCGGCGACGATCAGCCCCGTATACCGCTCCCCTGGAATATCGCCGGCAGTGAAGACACGCAGGACGCCGGGCATTGTGGACGCTCTTGTCGGGTCGATCCTCTTGACCACGGCGCGGGCGTGGTCGGAGAATTTCAGGGCGCCGAAGACCATGCCGGGAATGCGCAGGTCGGCGACGAACGCCCTCTGGCCGACCGCCGTCTCCCAGGCCTCGTATTTTTCCTGGCGGCCGCCGATCCCCTGGTTGGAGTCGGGATCAGGGTGCCGGCCGCCGGCGAGGACCCTGGAGGCGTGCTCGATCGCCTCGACGATCTTGACATAACCGGTGCAGCGGCAGAGGTTCAGCTTCAGCGCCGCCAGGATCTGGCCGCGGCTGGGGGCGGGGTTATCCTGCAGCAGGATCTTCGTGCGCATCAGGAAGCCGGGGGTGCAGAAGCCGCATTGCACGGCCCCCTTCTCGACAAAGGCCCGGCCCAGCGTTTTCCTGAGTCCTTCGGGCAGCCCCTCCAACGTAATGACCTTGCCGCCGGCAACCTTGCGCATCGGGGTGACGCAGGAGAGCGCCGGCCGGCCGTTCAGCTCGACCAGGCAGGCGCCGCACGCCCCCTGTCCCGAGCAGCCGTCCTTGGCCGAGGTGATCCCCGCCTCCTGGCGCAGGAAATCCAGCAGGGAGCGTTTTTCGCCGCCGGCGTACTCGATCGTGGTCCCATTCAGTTCAAACTGGATCATGAAAGTATTATAGCATAAGGAACGATCTCTTGCCCTTGAATTGACCTTTGCGAATTGCTACACTGACATCGCATCATTCATAGGAGGTCATCATGTCAATCGCGCGCGTAACAGAGATCAAATCGTCGTCGGGCAAGAGTTTCGATGACGCCATCCGCACCGGGCTGGCCCGCGCCAGCAAAAAGCTGAAGAACGTGAAGTCGGCCTGGATCCAGAACCACGAGGTCCTGCTGGACGACAACGGCAAGATCGCCGAGTACCGGGTGCAGATGAAGGTCACCTTCATCCTCACCGATTGAGTGCCGCCCCGCTCCAGCTGCCGGCGGCAACCGTCGCCGGCCTGGAGCCGCGCTTTATTCTTGTTTCGTAAACCCCGGAAACAGCCCCGACTTCATCAAGGCCAGCACGACGACAACGATCGCCGGCCCCAGGATAAGGCCGACGACGCCAAAGGTTTTCAGCCCGGCGAACATGGCCATCAGCGCCACAAGCGGATGAAGGTCCAGCTGCGTCCCGACGATCTTGGGCTCCACGACGTAGCGCACAACCATGATCACCAGGTAGAGGACCAGCAGACCGATGCCCGTGGCCGTTTTGCCGAGGAAAAGGCAGACGATCCCCCAGGGGACAAGGACGGTGCCGGTGCCCAGCACGGGCAGGATGTCGACAATGGCGGTGAAAAGTGAGATGACCAGGGCATAGCGGATGCCGATAAGGCTCAGGCCGATGAAACACTCGCTGAAGGTGAGCGTCATCAGCAGCAGCTGGGCTTTGAGAAAGCCGACAAGGGAGTGGCCGAGGCTGTTCTTCAGGGAGGCGAGGCGGGCATAGGTGGGAGCCGGCAGCCGCCTGGACAAATAGTCCTTGAACATCGGCCGGTCCTTGGATGCAAAGAAGGTCGCCACGACGGTGAACATGGCGAACATGAGCATCTCCGGCAGGGCGGTGAAGACGCCGATTACCGAGCCGGCCAGAGAGGTCACGACGCGGGTGAACTGGCCGGCCAGTGACTGGATCGAATCCTGCAGCGGGCCGACGGCCTCCTTGGGCAGATGCAGGTACATCTTTTTTCCCCATTCGACCAGGTCTCTGAACGCCGCGGTAAAAACCCGGCCGTAGTCGGGAATGTTCTTGGAGAAATCACTGACCTCGGAAACCAACCGCGTGACGGCAAAGAAGAACAGGGCGAAAGCCAGGCCGAAATAGACGATCATGGCCAGGGAAACGGCGGCGCTGCGTGGGAACTTGCGCTTCACCAGGAAGCGGATGAACGGCTCCATGGCCGCGGCCATCAGGAAGGCAAAGACGAAGGGGAGCAGGTAGGCAAACGCCACCTTGAAAACCAGCAGGACCAGGGCCAGGGCGGTCAGGGCGTACAGGGATCTCATCAACAGGGGATGGCTCTTTTCAAGATCGGAAATCGACATGGTGCACCTCTGGGAACGTCGCGGTGTTCAGTGTAGCATAATCAGTGTTTTTTAAAATGTCCGCTCGCTACCCTTTCATCTGGTACTGGATGCTAATGATCTGATCCCTCATTTCCGCAGCGGCCTTGCCGGGGTCGGCGGCACGCGAGATGGATCGCGACATAGGCAGGAGCAATCCCTTGCCGTCGGCACGCAGGCCCGCCCGCAGCGCTGCCTCCAGGTCGCCCCCCTGGGCGCCGACGCCGGGCGCCAGGATCCACAATTCCGGCGCTGCCGCGCGCACCGCAGTCATGGCCTCGGGCTGCGTCGCGCCCACCACCAGGCCGAGATTGTTCCTCGTGTTCCAGAGCCGCGCCAGGCGGGCTACGGCGATATAGAGGGGCTCGCCCGCCTCCCCCAGCAACAGATCCTGCAGGTCGCGGGCTCCGGGATTGGAGGTTTTGCACAGCAGGAATACCCCTTTCTCCGGGTCGACAAGGAAGGGTTCGACCGAATCGCGACCCAGGTAGGGCGACAGTGTGATGGCGTGGGCACCCAATGCCTGGAAGGCCGACCGCGCGTAGGCTTCTGCCGTCGAGGCGATGTCGCCGCGCTTGGCGTCAAGGATGACGGGGATCAGCGAGCCCTGGCGCCGGGACTGCTCGCCGACGGCCTCAATGACCTGGCGCAGCGCCTCCCAGCCCGGGGCGCCGAACTGCTCGAAAAAAGCGGCGTTGGGCTTGAAAGCAGCGGCGTAGGGGGCAGTGCGCTTGACCAGGTGGAGGCAGAAACGGAGCGCTCCTTCGGCGCTGGGGGCGGGAAGATCGGAGACGTGCGGGTCAAGGCCGACGCACAACAGCGAGGAGCAGTCGGCGATTCGTTTTTCAAGGAAAGTGAAGAAGGTTTCCATGGTTTTTCCGCATTGTAAGGGAACCCGGCCATGAAGTCAACCGGGCAAAAGGCTTTTTTCACAAAAGACCGCGCAAACCCTTTCAGATTGAATATTTTCGGGAAACTGTTCTATTATAGGCATTATCCGCGTATCTTTGCAGTGCAAATCAAGAAGAACACGGGCGCACAAAGGTCTTACAACCTCTTTTCGGCGATTTCCACACTGCGCTGTTTAAACCTTTCGGGGCGGAAAATATTTCCATGAAGAAAGGGTCGATTTGTCGCATGCTGCCCCTTCACATTGCTTACATTTCCACATTTCTGGCTGGTTATTCACATCCAAAATGTGCCTCTCCAATTGCCGGCCCACTTGATTTTCAGAAACGATTCGAGTATTCTACTTCACTGATCGAAACGAACACCCTTTTCAAGGAGGACCCGCATATCATGAAGATCACCACCTGGATAACGGCAATCGCACTATTCCTGGCTCTGGCGCCGATCACCCCGGCATGCACCAATTACCTGATCAGCAAGGGGGCGTCCGCCGACGGCTCGACCATGATCACCTATTCGGCCGATTCGCATGAGCTCTATGGCGAGTTGAATTTCATTCCGGCCGGCGACCACATCGAAGGCACCTGGATCGACGTCTTCGACGGCGACAGCGGCAAATACCTGGGCAAGATCCGCCAGGTGCGTCATACCTGGCAAGTGGTCGGACTGATCA
>JAQUQF010000165.1 GCA_028749105.1 Acidobacteriota bacterium
TGAGATCCTTGCGGATGGGGCTGGATTGGAACCCGTCGTCGAGGATGACGATGCGGTTTCCCCGGGCAGCGGCTGCAGCGATGGATCTCAGGCGGTCGCGTCCGATGAACACGTCCTGGCCGGGGAAGCGGGCCTTCAGCATCATGGGTTCGTCCCCCACCTCCTCGCAGGTATGGGCTGTCTCGACAAGGATGCCCCGTTTCTCGTAGCGGGAACGATAGCCGCGGCTGACGATGGCGAAGCGGGCGCCCTTTTCACCCAGGGCGGCGCCGATGGCCATGACCAGCGGCGTTTTTCCGGTGCCGCCGAACGAAAGGCTGTCGGCGGAGATGATGAAAAGAGCGGGGAAGGTTCTCATCCGCAGGGCCTTGACCCGCAGGTTGACGTAGGAACCGGCCTTGAAAAGCAGCGAGAGCAGGTCCAGGAGGGGCCGGCTCAGGCGAGATAGCGCTCGATTTGTTCCAGGCTGCATGCCAGTGTCCCTTTTTTTGCG
Organism: Acidobacteriota bacterium; assembly: GCA_028749105.1. Taxonomy (GTDB): domain Bacteria; phylum Acidobacteriota; class Aminicenantia; order UBA2199; family UBA2199; genus UBA2199. Next base: position 494 of record JAQUQF010000165.1, read on the forward strand.
GCGACGGCCGCGCGGGCGCCATCGCCGATCCGCTTCAGGTCGGCGCCGTGAAACGCTGCCAGGAATTCCTGCCACTCGCGGCAGTTCGTCACCCGCTGATAGGCGCCGCGCTCCTCCAGCTCCCGGCCGATTTCGGGAAAATTATCGTAGCAGGGGCCGCCGGCGATGGCCTTGCCCAGGGCGGCGGGCTCGTAGAGATTGTGGCCGCCGGTGGCGGCATTGAACGTGCCGCCCATGAACACGATGTCGGCGATGCTCATGATCGGGAAGAGGTATCCCATGCGGTCATAGACCAGGGTCGCGAGCTCGTTGCCGGTCTTCTCCTGCCGGCTGAATAGGGCGTGGTGGACGCCCGCCTGCTTCAGGCGGGCTGCGATGGCCCCGGCGCGCTCGATGTGGCGCGGGACAATGATGAAAAAATAGTCCTGCGTCTGGGCCGGGATGGCCGGGATAAAGATATCCTCGTCCTCTTCGTGACTGCTGGCCAGGACCACGATTTTCCTGGCCTGGGGCTGCAGCTGCAGGTGGGCGAATACCTTCTCCGGCGGCGGGATGCTGCCCAGGCTGCCGACGGCCTCGTCGGCCTTGATGTTGCCGCAAATCGCCACCTGTCCGGCCGGGATGCCCAGGCTCAGGAAGCGCTGCCTGTAAAGCTCGTTCTGCACCAGGTAGCGGTCGATGCTGCGGAAAAAAGGGCGCAGAATGAAGGTGAAGATCCGGTAGCGTCGAAAGGCCTTTTCCGAGATGCGGCCGTTGATCAGCAGCATGGGCACCCGGCGGCGGCGCAGGAGCGAAATCCAGTTGGGCCAGATCTCCAGCTCGTTGAAAATGACCAGCCGGGGCTGGATGCGGTCGATGAAGCGCCGGATAACAAACGAAAGGTCAAGCGGTGCGTGGATCGTTGGGATATCCGGGTATTCCCTGCAGGCAAAAGCGAAACCGGCCGGCGTGGTGACCGACAGGACAATGCGCAGCCCTTTTTCGCCAAGCGCCGCGATCAGGGATTTCAAACTCCGCACTTCGCCCACCGATACGGCGTGGATCCAGACGGCTTTTTCAGTGCCGGCGTCCAGCTGCGGCCGCAGCCGGCCCTGCAACAGGGAGCGATAGGATTTTTTCAGGGCGTATTTGAGCCAAAATGGCCATGAAACCAGGAGGAGCAGGAAGTAGAGGAGGTCGAGAATGAGCATATTTCATTATAGCACAGCCATTCGCAGCCGTCATCCGTTTCCGGCGGGCCAGGGACATCCTGCCGGGCAAAGCCGTTGACGAGGCGTTCCCGGGCGGGTACAATGCGCTCATGACAGACAGAATCAAGGCCGTGGTGCTGGCCGCCGGCAGGTCTACGCGCATGAAGTCCGATCTTTCCAAGGTGCTGCATCCGATCCTCGGCAGGGAGATCATCCGCTACCTGCTGGACAGCCTGCTGGAGTGCGGACTGGAACCAGAGGACATCGTGATCGTGGTCGGCGACAACCGGGACGAGGTGGAAAAAGCGATCGGCGACCGCTGCCGCTATGCCCGGCAGCACGAACAGCTGGGGACGGCCCATGCCTTGCTGAGCGCCGCGGGGCAGGTTGCCTCCCACGACGGCGACCTGCTGGTGCTGGTCGGCGACAATCCCTACATCACCGCCGTCGAGCTGCGGAAGCTGATCGATGGCCATCGGCGGCACCATGCCAGCTGCACGTTCATCAGCGCGGTTTTCCCAGGCGACATCCCCCCCTTCGGCAGAGTCATCCGCGATCAAGAGGGACATGTCCAGCGCATTGTCGAGGAAAAGGATGCCAGCCCCGAGGAGCGGCGCATACGCGAAGTGAATGCTTCGATCTATCTTTTCGACAATCCGGCCGTCTTCCCCCTCCTTTCCCGCATTGGCAATGACAACGCCAAGAAGGAATATTACCTGACCGACATCATCGAAATCCTGAACCGCGAAAATCTGAAGGTGGAGGCGGTGCAGGCTGAGGATTGCGATATCGCCATCGGCATCAACGACCGCCGCGACTTGCAGGCGGCCCAAAAAAAATTCAACGGCCGCAACCAGAGGCGGCTGATGCTCGAGGGCGGAGTGACCATTCTGCAGCCCGAGACCGTGACCATCGAGCATGACGTGGAGATCGGCCGCGACACGGTCATTTACCCCTGCACCTACCTCGGCGCCGGCACGCGCATCGGCTGCAACTGCGTCATCGGCCCATTTGCCTGCCTGAAGAACGTCCGCATCGCCGACGGTGAAAAGTTGGATTTCATTAAAAAATCGGGCTAACTCCTATTCCGCGTCGGGTGTACCTGGTGTCGGCCCCGCAAGCCGACTGCCGTGTTGACATTTCATGAAATAGAAATATAATGGGTTCAACCCTATTTTTGAAGGAGAGTCCATGATCAGAAAGCTGATAAAACCCAACTTTCGGGAGATGAAGCAGAAATCGGACAAGGAAAACAAGCACAAGCCGCCCCCGCCCTACAAGACCCATGCGGAAAATTATTACTACATCAAGCAGATGAACAACCGCACCCAGCTGGTCATGGAGCTGGTCGGCGGCGAGGTGCTCAAGGGCCTGCTCGACTGGTATGACGAGAAATGCCTGAAGGTCAAGAAGCTGGATGGCGGCACGCTGATCGTTTTCAAATCCCAGATCAAATTCATTTACAAGAATCCCGACTTTGCCGAAACCAAACGCGAAGAATCCGGACAAGAGAAATAAGGTCATCGCCGTCACCCTGGGCGACCCGCAAGGGATCGGTCCCGAGGTTGTCGCCAAAAGCCTGGCTGATTATTCTTCGGAAGTCGCGCTGGTGCTTGTCGGCTCCCGCCGGTTTTTCTCCGGAGTTGATATCGGCGAGGCCCGTGATGTTAACCGGATGCGTCCCGGCGAAATTGCTTTCCTGGAAGTAGCAGGGGGGGCGGAAGGGACCGATCCTTCATTCGCCTGGGTCAAGGCGGCCGTCGAGATGGCCTTGCGCGGCGACGTGCAGGCCGTGGTCACGGCACCGGTCAGCAAGGAGCGCTGGCTGGAAAGCGGCTTCCCGTACAGGGGCCATACCGATTATTTTGCCTCGCTGGCCGCCGGCACCGCCGAGCCGCCGGCCATGTTTTTCTGGTCGCCCGGGATAAAGGTTGCCCTCTTCACCCACCATGTGCCGCTGCGCGACGTCTTTGCCCAACTGGAGCGCGGCAAGATCACGGCCTTCGTCCGCCGAGTGGACGGGGAACTGCGGCGGCTGTTCGGCCAGGAGTTCACCTACTTATTCTGCGGCCTGAATCCTCATGCCGGGGAGAACGGCCATCTGGGAAGCGAGGAGATCGACGTGATTCTGCCGGCCGTCGACGATCTAAAGGGGGACGTGCATGTGGCCGGCATCTTCCCGCCTGACGTTGTTTTCGTCAAGGCCCGCTCCTTGAAAAGCGCAGTGGTCATTGCCTGGAGCCACGACCAGGGGCTGATCCCCTTCAAACTGCTGCACGCCTCCGACGGCGTGCAGCTGACCCTCGGCCTGCCGTTCATCCGCACCTCCCCCGTCCACGGCACCGCAACCGACATCGCCGGCAAGGGAATCGCCGATCCGGCCAGCATGCTGGCCGCGATCCGGCTGGCCGAGTCACTGCTCCATTAAGGCTTGTCTTCTCCCCGGCCTTCCCTTTCTTCGGCTTCGGCCCTGATCTTCTCCCGGATCAGGCGCAGCTCCTCCCGGATCATCTTCAATTCCTCGGCGTATTTTTTCTGGGTTTTGAAGGCCAGCTTGTCTTTCTCCATCTGGATCTTTTTAAGTTCCAGCTCCAACTTGCGGCTTTCTTCGAGTATTTTCTGCAATGACGACTGCTTTTGCTTTTGCAGTTCCGCCGCCACTTTTTCCTTGGATTTCTGCATCTTCCTGATTTCATCCATATAGATCATCCGGGTTTCATCGCTGATCTGGTCTTTCAGGTTGTCCACTTTCTGGGAGAAGCGCCGGACGTCCCAGACCCTTTTTTCGTTCAGGTCCGGGAGCAACTGGAATTTTTTCAACTGGCCGTCGCGGTAGAGCTCGAGAAGGATCGTTTCCTTCTCCTTCAGGGAGTTGAGGGCCTGGCGCAGGTCGGAGGTAGTGCGGACGGCTCCGCCCTTTGCCCGGACGATGACATCCCCGGCCTGCAATCCCGCCTTCCTTGCCGCCGACCCCTCATTGACGCGGGAAACAAGCAGCCCGTAACCTTCCTTG
>JAQUQF010000166.1 GCA_028749105.1 Acidobacteriota bacterium
AAGGTGAAAGCAAGCAGATCATTTTTTCCATGGCCAACGTCAGCCGCGTCCATCCGCCGCACCGCCAGGTGCTCAAGGATATTTCGCTGTCTTTCTATTACGGCGCCAAGATCGGCGTCATCGGCCTGAACGGCTCGGGCAAGAGCAGCCTGCTGAAGATCATCGCCGGCGTGGACACGGACTTTCAGGGAGAAGTGATACCGGCCCGCGACTATTCGCTCGGCTTCCTGGAGCAGGAGCCGCGGCTCGACCCCGAAAAGACGGTCAAGCAGGTCATCTCCGAAGCGGTGCAGCCCGTGCTCGACAAGCTGGCCGAGTTCGACAGGGTCAACGAGGGCTTCGCCGATCCCAACCTGAGCGAAGCCGACATGGAGAAGCTGGTCGCCCGCCAGGCGGCCATCCAGGAAAAGCTCGATGAAATGGACGCCTGGAACCTGGACAACCGCCTGGAGAACGCCATGGACGCCCTGCGCTGCCCGCCCGGCGACGCCTTGACGGCCATCCTCTCCGGCGGCGAGAAGCGCCGCGTGGCCCTTTGCCGCCTGCTGCTGCAGGAGCCCGACATCCTGCTGCTCGACGAGCCCACCAACCACCTCGACGCGGAATCGGTGCAGTGGCTGGAGCACCACCTGCAGCAATACAAGGGGACGGTCATCGCCGTCACCCACGACCGCTACTTCCTGGACAACGCCGCCCAGTGGATACTGGAGCTCGACCGCGGCGAGGGCATCCCCTGGAAAGGCAACTACTCCTCCTGGCTGGAGCAGAAGCAGCAGCGCCTGGCCAACGAGGCGAAAACCTCCGATCGCCAGCAGCGCCAGCTGCAGCGCGAGCTGGAATGGGTGCGCATGTCGCCCCGCGCCCGCCAGGCCAAGGGCAAAGCCCGCCTCAGCTCCTACGAGAAGCTGCTGGCGGCGGAGAAGACCGCGCGCATCGAGGAGGCCCGCATCTACATCCCCTCGGGCCCGCGCCTGGGCGAACTGGTCATTGAAGCCAACGGCATAGGCAAATCGTACGGCGACAATCTCCTCTTTGAGAATCTGTCTTTCAGCCTGCCGCGCGCCGGCATCGTCGGCGTCATCGGCGCCAACGGCGCCGGCAAGACCACCCTGTTCCGGCTGTTGACCGGCCAGGAGCAGCCCGACAAAGGCTCGATCCGGCTGGGCGAGACGGTCAAGCTGGCCTATGCCGACCAGGAGCGCGCCGCCGTCGACCCGGAGAAGCCGGTCTGGGAAGTGATCGGCGGCGGGCAGGAGACGTTCATGCTCGGCGGCAAGCAGGTCAACGCCCGCGCCTACGCCTCCTGGTTCAACTTCACCGGCGGCGACCAGCAGAAAAAGGCCGGAGTGCTCTCCGGCGGCGAGCGCAACCGCCTGCACCTGGCGCGCATCGTCAAGGCCGAGGCCAACGTACTGCTCCTCGACGAGCCGACCAACGACCTCGACGTCAACACCCTGCGCGCCCTGGAGGATGCACTCGAAGACTTCGCCGGCTGCGCCGTCGTCATCTCCCACGACCGCTGGTTCCTCGACCGCATCGCCACCCACATCCTGGCCTTCGAGGGCGAGAGCCGCGTCTACTGGTTCGAGGGCAACTACTCGGATTACGAGGCCGACCGCCATCGCCGCCTCGGCCACGAAGCCGACCGCCCGCACCGCGTCCGCTACCGCAAGCTCACGCTCGGCTGAGGACGGGGAAAAACGGGAGCGGTCAGCACCTGTTTGACATGGTCCCGTAATTTAACTACAATAAATTACCGTGTTTTTGCGAATCAAGCTGCCCATATCCGTCCTGTTGCTTTTTTGCGGTGCAGCTCTCTGCGCGCAGGGCCGCACCGCCCTTCTGGAACAATTTGAATTATGCGGCCAGACTTTCAGCCTGAACGCCGTTTTTTTTCAGGAACAGGCCGATCTGCATTTGCAGGGCATGGATATGAAAAACCTCAGCGCCGGGATGGAAGGGGAAAACATCCTGCTGGGAACCAGGATCGGCAACGATAATTTCTATGTATTCTGGTTGAATCACCGGCAAAAGGCCATCCGCCTGGCCTATTACGACCATCGCCGCGATCGCAGCCGGATCCTGGCCTTGACCGGTTTCTCGTTTATCGCTCTGCCGGAAATCATTGAAGCAGACGATGATCTGCAAGGCTTGGTATTCCTGGGCAACCGTTCCAATAACGACGATATTTTCTATTATGAGCCGGAACAAGATCTGCTGACGCCGCTGACCGAAACCCCGTTTTCAGAAAAAGGCTTTCAACTCCTGGAAACGGACGGCCAGTTGGAAATTGAAACCAGGTCCCTGCGGGCGAAATTCCGCTATCATTTCGATCCCGTGCTGCGAAAAAGTTCACTTATGGAGGAGAATCCATTTTCCGCCAGGCGAAAAAAAAGCACGGCCGCGATCACGGATGCCGAGTATTACAATACCTATATCGGCTTCGGCGACAGCATCACCTGGGGAGAGATCGAAGGCGATCAGCATGCGGAACTGTGCTACCTGGCCCAGATGCAGGATCTCCTGGCCGATCCAAGCTATGCCAATTACTACGGATCCTCATCTTCCGTCAACCTGGGCGTGCCGGGAGACGATACCGCTGACGGGGCGGAGCGGATCGACCAGGACCTGGATGACCACTCCGGCTTGTATCTGCTGTTGATGCTTGGCGTCAACGACGTCATCAACATCAACATGTCCATTGACAGTTCTCTGGAAAGCCTGGGCTATATCATCGACGCCGCCAAGGCCCGCGGCATGCGCGTCATCGTCTCCACCCCGACACCGAGCAAGTCTTTCTTTTCTTCTTATTCATTTTACTGGCGAAATCTGCAGGGACTCAGCGTCGGCATTCTGGCCCTGGCCCTGGACAAGAATGTCGCCAGCATCGACTCCCTGGCCGCATTCATGAATACCGATCCGCCGGACGGCTGGAAGAAGCTGCTCGAGACCATCATCCCCAATGTCAGCAGCGGCAACCACCCCAATGCGGCGGGTCACCGCCTGATCGCCTCGCTTTTCGCCGCGGCGCTGGTCGGGTTTCCCCCCCTGTCGCCGCAGGACATCGTCATTATCGATCCCAAGGACCCGCTGCGGAGAACCGTCTTCTGGAGCCCCTGCTTCGAATCCGACTTCAGCCATTTTCACGTCGCATTCGGTTTTCAGCCCGGGGCGCTGAAATATTTCCTGGATACGGCTGCCAGTTATTGCACGTTCCAACTCTTCCCTTTTCTGCCCCAACTGTATTTCCACATCCAGGTCGTCGACCGCGGCGGGCGCCAGAGCGAATTCGTCACTCAGGACGCGGCTGTCTCCGCATCGGGCCTGAGAACAAAAAAAACCAAATGACCCCGGCCCGGCCGGAGCCAAGCGAGGACGGAAGGACAACCATGGCAGCCATTACCAGAGACGTGTCCCGGGCCGCCGCATCCCAGTTCGACCTGATCATCATCGGCGGCGGCATCTACGGCGTCATGCTGGCCCTGGAGGCGGGCCGGCGCGGCAAGCGCCCTCTGCTGTTGGAAAAGGACGATTTCGGCGGCGCCACCAGTCTGAACCACCTGCGCACCGTCCACGGCGGCCTGCGCTACCTGCAGGCGCTCGACCTGCCGCGCTTTTTCGAATCCGTCGCCGAGCGCCGCTGGTTTCTGACGAATTTCCCCGCCCTGGTCCATCCCCTGACGTGCCTGATGCCGCTGTACGGCCGCGGGCTCAAGCGGCCAAGCGTCATGCGCGCCGCCCTGCTGCTCAACGACGTGCTGGCCGCGGATCGCAACCGCGGCATCGGCAGCGAACAGCGCCTGCCCCGCGGCAAGGTGGTCAGCAAGCGCTTCACGCGCCAGGCCTTCGCCCAGGTCGATCCCCGAGGCCTGCGGGGCGGAGCCCTGTGGTACGACGCCGCCATGCCCGACCATCAGCGCCTGCTGATGGAGATCCTGCGCTGGGCCTGCGCCCTGGGCGCCACCGCCCTGAATTACGTCGAAGGCCAAAGTCTGCTCCGGCAGCACGACCAGGTGGGCGGGGTGCTGGCCGCGGACCGTCTGCATGGCAGCCATCATGAATTCCGCGCCCCGGTGGTCATTAATGCCGCCGGCCCCTGGTGCCGGGAACTGGCGCAGAAATTCGACCAGGATTATCCCAGGCTGTTTCGCCGGCGATTGCTGCTGTTCAATATCCTGTTCAAGCGCAAGGCGCTGAGCGCGGACGCACTGGCCCTCATCCCCCCCGGCAACCCGGGGCGCACGTATTTTGTCCACAACTGGCAGGGCCGCATGCTGGCCGGGACAGGAGAGGTCCTGCTCGAGTCCGGCGCTGAAAATTCATTGCCACGGCCCGGGGACATCGCCACCTTCATCGCCGACATGAACGATGCCGTTCCCGAACTGTCCGTGAGCGAGGGGGACATCGAGCGCGTGTACTCCGGCGTCCTCCCCGCCACGGCTGCCGGCAAGCTGGCCAACAGGGAAGTGATCATGTCCCACAAGGAACACCAGGGCCCGGCAGGGCTGTTCAGCGTGTCCGGGGTCAAATACACGACCTCGCGCCTAGTGGCGGAAAAGGCGATGATAAAAATATTCCCCGCTTCCCGGCCGGAGAGGGGCATGCCGCCGGCTGATGCCAACTCGGGACGCTGGCTGTTCGCCTACGACTGGCAGGCGCCTCGCGATTGGGAT
>JAQUQF010000167.1 GCA_028749105.1 Acidobacteriota bacterium
TGGCAGGCTGCCTTCGGGCTGGTGGCGCTACTGCTCTTCATCCTTGGCATTCATTACCTCCATGTCGACCTGGAAGAAACGATAGTTTGAATAGGTGTACTTGACCACGTAATGAAGTGTTCGCAAACCTCCGGCCGAATAGATTTCCCGCATCTCCGAATGGGACGGGAAACGCAGGCCGTTCTTCTCCGTGTCGTACCAATGAATGTTGTGGATCTCGATCTCCGGATACCCTTCGACTGCAGCCAGGGTGCGGCGCTCGGCGACGCCGATGATTGCCGTCGGCGCGACCTCGATGCGCATCACCGACCCGTCCGCGGCGTTCAGCAGCACCCGGCCCTCGAGCAGCGGCATCTCCGTGCTTTGATACTTGGCGCGAACATCCAGCAGCAGGCCATCCTGGTTTCCCGCCCGCTCGCTGCCAAGCAGGCGATAGTTGAACAGGGGTTGATTTTCGAGGGCAAGCAGATCGATGGGTGAAAAGAACATCAGGCTGGTTTGAAAAAGCGATTTTTGGCCCGATTTCCCCCCCTTGACCCGGCGGCCGTTTTCCTGCAGCAGGAAGCGCTGCTCTTCGAGGACCTGCTTCTTGCCGATGATTTGATAATCGTATTGATACTGGTTCTGGCTGGTATTTGGGCGGCCCGGCCAGGTCTTTTCCTCGACGGTTTCGGTGCAGAAATACTTGAACGCCACGGTCTTCAGGCGCCGGCAATAGCCCGCGGCCAATTTCAGTATTGCCGCCAGGCGCCTGTCCGAGGCGGCGGCGTCGTCAGCGGCCGCCATCTCGGCCTGGGGCGGGGACTGCCGCAGACTCTCCTCGGCCGGCGCCAGCTGCCCGAGCTGCTGCTGGCAGAAACCGATGCCGAGGCGGGCCTGGACGTTGTCATTGTCGACGACCAGGATCCGCTCGTATTGGGACAAGGCCTCGTCATAGCGCTGATCGCGGCGGGCCTGCGCGGCCTGGGCGAACAAGGCCACTACTTGCAAGCGGGGATCCGGGTGCATCTCGCTGTGCAGTTTTTCCCTATCGCCAACGAAGCGGATCGTCTCGCTGCGGGTCAGGCAGCGGGGCGCGCGGATGGTGACGCGGAACTCCTCCCCGGCCATGGCCAGTATTCCGGTCGCTCGCCATTGCCCGCGCCGATCGCTGCGAACTTCCCGGTGAAACATCCGCCGTTGATTTTCGATGGTGATGGTCGCCCCCGAGATCGGGCGGTTGTCTTCGGCGACGATTTTCCCTTGCACGATTCGCAACCGTTGGGTCTTGGCGTCCGTGGAGCCGCGGGAATTCCTCTGCCACTGGGCTGCGAGGGGGCAGGCGAATGCCAGCAGCAGCAGGATCGCGATGGCATTCATCCCGGTTTTCTGCTTTCTTCCCACGCGTGGCGCAGGCCTGCTTCCTTTCTTGATCAAACTCAATTTGGCCTCCTGAGAAAAGTATAGGGCAAAAGCCGGCGCAAAGAAAGCCCCGCGCTCGATTTTGTGGTTGGATTGAAGTATCATTGCCAACTGGAGAAATGATATATGGAAATCATTCGTCGAACCATAATAATCTGTGCTTCCCTGTCTCTATTGGGAATGGCGGCAGCTGGAGCGACCGAGCCGCCGTCGAGCGCGGATATCCACGCCATCCTGAAAAATAGCGCGGAGTATTGCCGGCGGCTTGGCGCGGCGACTTTCCGTTTCATCTGCCAGGAGACCGTCAAGGAGACGGTCCGGGATCAGAAAGGTAAAAAAACAAGCAAAAGCTATCTCTACGACTACCAGATCACCGGTGAAAAGGGAAAGGCTTTGGAGACCCGGACGCTGATGAAGGTCGACGGCCGCTCCGTACCCCGGCGGAAAAATGCCAGGCTGGAAACCGGGTTCTATTCCCACGTGTCGGTCTATGCCCCGGTCCTGCTGCTGGGCCAGGAAAACCAGGGCGGCTACCACTACCGGGTCGTGAAGAGCGACCGACTGGGCGGGAGGAAAGCCTGGGTTCTGGAGGTCGAGCCGCTGGCCGAACATGGCGTCATTCTCCACGGCCGCGTCTGGGTGGATCAGCGGGATTTCTCCGTGCTGTGCATCGAAGTCAATCCGGCGGCGATGGGCGGCCATGAGAAGCAGCAGGAGAATGCCCGAAAGATGGGGGCGGAGCTGCAGATGTCGGATACCCACTGGTACGGGTTCTCCCGCAACGGCCTGCGTTTCCCGAGCCGGACCGAATTCCGCGAGGAATACCGTTTCGCGGACTATCCGCCTGGCACGCGCCTGGATCTCAGGGACCCCACCTTCATTGCTCCGGTGCGCGGCTGGACCTGGAAACGTTCTGAGACGTCTTTCACCTATGGGCAGTACCAGTTTTTCCAGGTGCAGGTGGAGTACCAGGCCTATCCGCTGAGAAAATAGAATTTCGCCAGCCCTCGAACCAGGGGAATTTCCCGGACCGATTGCTGAACGATTTGCGACCGGCCTTTGTTTCCAAAGCGATCCGTCGGACGGATGGGAGGGGCGATCATTTTTTCTCTGGATTTTGCCGGTGAAATGAGGTATCCTTTGCTCTTAGTCAAATACTGTCGACACGGTTTCGGCGAGGTTCTTGATGCTGGATGAATCGCTGTTGGCTCCGGAGGACAGGCACGCGCGCGGCCGCAAGTGGCTGTTCCTGCCAGTCTCGCTTCTCGTCCATCTTGCGGCCATTGCCGCCCTGGTGGCCGTCCCCTTGCTCTTGACCAACTCCGGCCTCCCCGAGATCCAAGTGACCAATGTGCTGATCGTTGCGCCGCCTTTGCCGGCACCGCCACCGCCGCCGCCGCCGCCATTCGGACGGGGAAGGAGGACGGGAGGCACCAAGCCCGCGGCCGCCAAAAACAAGGTCAAGCCGCCGGTGCTTTTCGGCCGCTTGATTGCCCCCATCGAGGTGCCGGTCGCAATTGAAGAGGACGATGACAGCGACTTCGGCGTGGAGGGCGGCGTCCCCTGGGGCGTCGTCGGCGGCGTGGAGGGGGGCGTGGAGGGCGGCGTCGTCGGCGGCGTGCTGGGCGGCGTGCTGGGCGGCGAAATGTACGACGAGCAGCCCTTTTTCGTCAGCGGCAAAAAGGTCCCCAAGCTGATCAGGGAGATCGCGCCCGAATATCCCCAGGAAGCCTTTGCCAACCGCCTGCAGGGGGTGGTCATCGTGGAGGCCCGAACCGACGTCTACGGCCGCGTCAGCCAGGCGCGCGTCATCAGCGGCCATCCCGTGTTCCACGAGCCGGCGCTGGCGGCGGTGCGCCAGTGGCTGTACGAGCCCTACATCGTGGACGGCGTCCCGCGGCCGATCTATTTCACCGTCAAACTCACTTTCGGCCTGACCTTCCAGTAAGGCTTCACGCCTTTCATTCCTCCGGCAGGACTCGCTGCAACATGGCGGCCAGGAACCCGGCCAGGGGAGCGACCGTCCGGCGCACCGGCACCGAGGGCCGCTTCCCCGGCATCAGGGTGCGCGGCTGGACGCCGACCAGGATGACGCGGCAGGGGATGGATTCAGCCAGGAACTGCATCAGCAGTTTCAGCGGCAGGCGGTGGCTGGTCATGTCGCCCATGGTGATGGCGTTTTCGTCGACGATGAATGCCGTGCCGGGAGCCAGGCCGTGATCCACGGCATCCAGCAGCAGGACGTGGCTGGGGGCGAAGGCGCGCACCATGCCGGTGAAGTTCTCCGGCGCCTCGCCGCCGTCGACGATGCCCAGGCGCGAATCCGGCGGCAGCGCCTTGGCCAGGGCCGCGGCCAGGACGCTGCCCAAGCGGTCGTCGCTCTTCCAGTCCATGCCGATGCCCAGGACGAATATACGCCGCGCGTCGCCGAGGATGCTGCGCAGCGTTGCCGCAAAGCCGGCCTCATGGGGGAATGCCTTCCCGGGCATCCCGGTTGCACAGGGGGGGGCGGGCCTTTGGGCGGCGATGGTCGGCGCTACTTGTATTCGATCTTCAGGTGGTGGCGGTTGAGGACCGCGGTCTCGAACTCGCCGTCCATGTGGTAGGTCTTGGTCGGGCAGGAGTCGACGCATTGGGCGCAGTGGATGCAGCGGTCATTGTGCAGGAGCATCTTGAACTTCTTCTCGGTCTCGGAGACGCGGATGATCTCGATGGCCTCTGCCGGGCAGTCGGTCACGCAGATCTTGCAGCCGATGCACTTGGCCGGGTCGAAGACCACGTTGCCGCGGAATCCAGGGGGCACGGGCGTCTTCTCGAACGGGTACTTGACCGTGGCCGGCTTTTTGAACAGGCTGCGCAGCAGCTCGGGCAGAAACGGGGCGATTCGCAGGCTCATGATGCATTCCCCTTGATGATGATGACGATGAACAGCTGCAGCACGGCCAGGGGCGCCAGCCAGCGCCAGGAAAACTGGACCATCTGGTCGATGCGGATGCGGCTGGTGGCGGCGCGCAGGGCGGCCAGCAGGAAAATGATGAACAGGGTCTTGAGGATGAACCAGGCCAGGCCCGGCAGCAGCCCGCCGGGGAAGCCGCCCAGGAAGACGGCGGCGACGAGGCCGGCGCCGACGACCATCTCAATGTCGGCCAGCAGGCGGAAGAAGGCCAGCTTCTTCCCCGAATATTCGGTGAACTGGCCGCCGACGATCTCGGTCTCGGCGTGGGGGATGTCGAAGGGCACCCTCTCCAGCTTGGCCTGCAGGGTG
>JAQUQF010000168.1 GCA_028749105.1 Acidobacteriota bacterium
ATGCCGTCCAGGCCAGCCTGCCGCTGCCGCCGCTGCCCGAAAATGTCGTGGGCGAGACATTCTCCTTCACTTTCATTTTCGCCTACAATGGCTAGCCTGCTCCTCTCCTTTCTGCTGCTGCAGTCCCCCGTTGTCCTCCCCGACTCTGGCGCCGTCCCCGCGCCATTGATCGGCTCCATTGATCTGGATGCCGGAACGCTGCTGGCCGATCCCGGCCTGCTTGCCGCCGACACCCTCTCCCTGCTGGTGGAAGTCCGTCGTGAGGCTTTTTACAAGTTGAGCGAACGGGATAACGTCCTGGTTTCGGGAAAATTGCTGCCGGGGGTGAATACCCTGCGCTTCACCAGGCCGGGCCTTGCCGCCGTGAGTCAATCGTATTTTTTCATTCTCGACCTGATCGAGCAAGGCGCGGCCAGCCGGAAATTCCTGCGGCTCCAGGTGACGGTTGAGGGCAGGACAGCACGGGAGCCGGGAGCGCAGGCCGCTCTTTCGGGCTCCTTCCGGCTGGAGATGTACCACTCGGGACGTCTGATCGGCTTCCGGAAAAAAAACATGCCCGATCTCCTAAAATTGAAGACCGGGCTGGTGGTCCCGGTGCCCGACCCGGGACTGAGCGGATCGGCCATTCGCAGCCAGCCCCCGAGCCAGTCGGTCTCCGTCCTGGGACTGGGCATGGCCCTGGCCAAGTACCTGGCCGGGAAAAAGACCGAAAAAATGTTGCAGGCGCGCACGATCGAAGCCCAAAAGAAAAAATTGACTACCTCCATCTCCCACCTGGAAGCGAACGGAGAGAGACGGGAAGTCCCGATCGTGATCGAGCTGCGAGTGGAATAGGCAATCAACTTTAGGTTCAGGGTTCGAAGCTACAGTAGTCAGTAGTTAGCAGAAGAACAAGATAATTGGAACGACATATTCGAAAATCGACACAGTGCTCGAATGTTTCTTTCTACTGTCTACTGACTACTATCTACTGGCTACTTCTTTTTACCTTTACGGCCGGATCGACAGTGACAGCTTCAGGACTCCCCGCTCCTCGGAGGGGTAGAAGCGGGCAGCGGGGTTCCAGTGCCGCTCCCAGTTGCGGTTGTAGATCAGGGCGACCTCGTTGCCGGGCGACAGGCGCCACTTCAAGCGGGCGCTCCAGCCCAGCATCTTGGACACGGTGTCGTACTGGATGTAGTTCATGAAGCCCAGGTCGGGAGAGAGGAAGACATCGGCCTTGAGCTGGTAGACGTTCTCGCTGAAGCGCCCTTCCGGCAGCCGGCCGCGCACCAGGTTGACGTCCAGCCCCAGGTTGGCGTAACCCTTGTATTTGAAGGTCAGGCCGAATTTCAGGTCATCGTAATGGCCCGAATAGAAGCCGCCAAAGCCGATGCCGGCGTCGAAGACCAGCGCCCGGTGCGACGCGGTGCTGAAATCGCAGCTCCAGCTGGTGAAATCGTAGACACCGGAGGGGAGGATCACGCCGTCGGACACTTCGAATTTTTCGGGAAGGACATCGTGCTTGGGGGCGACTTCGAAGGAGAACTCCGCGCCGCTTTCCGTCCGGAAGCTCAACAGGGTGGCCTCGAGGTAGCGGGATTCCAGGTTGCCCTTCAAGTCCCAATAGAAGTCGCCGCTGACATCGAAAAAGAACTGGCGGACGAATTTTTTCAAGAACCCCCCTTGGGGGCGGGGCTGGAAGCCGATGCGCAGGAGGGCGGTCTGGATGCCCTGGCGCATCATGAAACCGAGGCCGGGATCGAGCGCCTCGCCGTAGTAGGCATACATGCTCTGGATGTCCCAGAGATCGTTGGGATAATTGGCCCGGAAACCGAAACCCGTGTGGCTGCCTTCGGCTTTTTCGTTCCAATTGTAGGCCGCCCAGGCGGCAAGATTGAGGTTCTTGTTGCCGGCGAAACGGGAAGTGGCGTAGCGGAAATCGGCCGCAGCCAGGGTGTTGCGCTCTCCCGACGGGCTGCCATTGGTGAAGATCATCCCCACCTTGCTCTCGGCAAAAATGTCCCGGGTCACGCGCAGGGCGAGGAAATTGCGGCCCGGAAGTCCGGCGAATTTCTCGGTCTGCACGTCGAGAAAAGCCAGGTTGGTCCGGCCCACCTTGCCAAAGACCTTGCCGCCGAAGAGGATCGGAACCTGCTCGCCCTGGTAGAGCCCGATCTTGCGGCTGAAGAACGGCTGGAAGCTGGCGGTGGAGCTGAAACTGAACGTCTCCGAACCCTCCAGGAAGAACATGCGCTTCTCCGGGAAGAACATGGGGAAACGGGTCAAGTTGATGCGCCGCTCGTCGGCCTCGGTTTCGGCGAAGTCCATGTTGTAGCTGAATGCGCCAACCAGGTTCGGGGTGAAATTCTTGTAGACATCGAAGCCGCCGTCCAGTTTCCAGTGGTAGCCGGTGTTTTCACGGTGATCCTTCCCGACGCTGACCAGGCCGTAGGGGCGGATGGTGATGCCCTTGCCCTGCCTGACGTTCGCGATCCCGGACAGGGCGGCGGCAGACATGGGGTTGTAGAAGTTGCTGTTGCGGTCGATCCCGGAGAGGCGGTCGGTCTCCTGCTTGCGGGCGATGAAGCGCTCAACGTTGATCCCCCAGGAGGTCAACTCGGGATTGAAGGAGATGGTCTTGAAGGGGATGCGCAACTCGGCGCTCCAGCCGTTGTCATCGATGCGGCTGGCCGCGTCCCAGATGCCGTCCCAGTTCAGGCTGGCCTCCCCTCCCGAGGTCAGCCCCTCGGAGCGGGCGCCGCGCGGGTTGACCGAGAAGAAGTAGGCCGTGCGCTTGTCCAGGAAAGGGTCGAGCAGGACCCTCAGCACATCGTCGTTTTCGCTTCCGCCGCCGCTGCCGTCGTGGGCCATGGAGTTGGCCGCGATCCTGGCCGGTTCGCCATCCCGGCAGCGGATGCCGACATAGAGGTTGGCGTCGTCATAAATGATCCGCAGCTCGGTCTTTTCCGTCGGCTCCTCCCCGGGCAGGGGATCCGCCATGCGGAACGCAGTGAAAACGGCCGCCTCTTTCCAGGCCGGATCGTCCAGACGGCCATCGATCTTGGGCCCCTGTTCGACGCGAATGGCTTCGACAGCGGTTGCGCCGGCGGGCAACGCCAGGAACAACAAAAACAACAGGGGAAAAATCAAGAATCTTGCCATCGGCAAACCTCTCCGCTGCTGCAGGACCGGCTGCAGAAAATTCCCAGCCGGCCGTGGAGCCATTGCATTATTAAGGTGAATATGTAGTACGAAAACCGGCTGCCAATGGTTATGGTGATGGCGGCCAGCGGCCGGCAGCCCATTTTGACAAAAGTAATCTAAAATTCTATAGTGCCACCATGAAAAACCGGTCATTGGCCGTTTTGATGCTGGCGCTGGTCGTCCTGGCTGTTCCTCTTTTCTCCCAGGTCCTGCCTTTCGAGGTCCTGGGCCTGAAAGACGGCATTCCCCAGTCACAGGTCTCGGCGCTGGCGCAGGACCACGAGGGCTATTTGTGGGTGGGGACATGGGGCGGGCTGGCCCGCTTCAACGGCAGCGAGTTCCGGAATTTTTTCCTGGCTGACGGCCTGCCCAACACGCGCATCCAGGAGCTCCTGGCCGGCAGCGACGGCACGCTGTGGGTGGCCACGGAAAACGGGCTGGCGCGCTGGCAGAGCCATCGCCTGGAGACGCTCAAGGACCCGGCCGTCAGCTCGGTCCGCTGCCGCGCCCTGGCCGAGGACGCCGACAAACGGGTATGGATCGGCACCGACAACGGCGTAGCCGTTTTCGCCGGGGGAAAATTCTCGCTCCAGCATCCCGGCGGCGGCAAAAACGGCCCGCTGGTCCAGGACATCCTGTTCGACCGCGAGGGGATTCTGGTGGCGGCCGACAACGGCCTGTGGCGTTGTTCCGCCAATGGACCGCCCCAGGCCGTGACCGCGCCGGACAAGGTCGATGCCGACAAGTTCCGCTCCCTGGCGGTGACCGCCGAAGGCCTGTGGCTGGGCACAAACGGCGACGGTGTCTGGCTGCGCGATGATACGGGCTGGCGCGTCTTCGCCGGCGGCGCCACGGCGCCCCGCTCCATCTACCGGCTGGCCGTCGAGCCCTCAGGAACGCTGTACATCGCGACCAGCGACGGCGGCTTGTTCCGCAAGCTCCCCGGCCGATCCGACCTCGAGCACTGGGGAATGGAGAACGGCCTGCCCTCCAATTCCGTCAGCGACGTCCTCGAGGACCGGGAGAACAACCTCTGGATAGGCACCGACATCGGCGGCCTGGCCCGCCTCAGCGGCATGGCGGTGATCAACCACACGGAAAAACAGGGACTGCCCAGCGCATGCGTCTTTGGCATCTCGCCGGGAGACAGCGCCGATTCGCTCTGGCTGGGCACCTTGCGCGGCGCCATCCATTACCAGGTGCGGCCACAGCCCAAGGTCCTCGAGATAGTCAGGGCCGGCGACGGGCTGGCCAATGAATGGGTCTGGAAGGTCCTGCGCACCGGGGACGGGACCATCTGGTTCATGACCGACTCCGCCCTGCTCTTTCGCCGGCAGGGGGAAAAAACCATCCGCGCTCTCCCGCTTGAGGTCCCTTTCCCGCGCACGGTTCCCTATGAAATGCTCATCGACAAGCAGGGGAATCTCT
>JAQUQF010000169.1 GCA_028749105.1 Acidobacteriota bacterium
CGGCCCGGCCTGGACGCAGAGCGCCATCGACACCATCTTCAAGGGCTTCGGCGGGGAATTCGTCGCCCTGGCCCTGTTTTTCTTCGCCTTCACCACCTTGATGGCTTATGCATATTACGCCGAGTCCAACGTGGCCTACCTTTTTAAAAAGAAGAGCGCCATGATGATCACGCTGACCCGGATCTTTCTCCTGGCCATGAGCTTTTACGGTGCGGTGCGCACCGCCACCCTGGCCTGGGGCCTGGGCGACATCGGCGTCGGGCTGATGGCCTGGCTGAACATCATCGCCATTTTACTGCTGTCGCGGGTCGGCCTGGCCACGCTCAAGGACTACGAAGCGCAGCGCAAGTCGGGTAAACCGCTATATTTCGATCCGGGAAAACTGGGCATCCGCAACGCCGGCCTGTGGAAGCAGATCAATGGACAACAGGTTTCGGATCACCCGGACAGATAAAAAAATATTTGCTACATCCCCCTCAAAAACGTGGCCAGGATCAGCAGCAGCCAGCCGGCGCCCATGAACCAGTAGAGGTTGACGCTGACGAACGGTATGGCGACAAAATAGGACAGGATGCTTGCAAGACCAAGGATCAGCGAAATGATCCAGGAAATCCGGCTCGGGGCATTGAGTCTCATTTCTTCCTCCCGGGGTGTCTGGAAACATGAAAATCCTATTCCTGTCGAAGCCGGATTGCAAACAATTTTTTGATTTTCATTGACAATGCACTTGTCACCCCCTATAATAAATTCACGACAAGACCGGGATATTTTTTTTGCACCCGAGTCAAAAAGGAGAGAACATGGCAGATGTAAAATTGGATCAGATGAAGGTAAAGTATCAGTCGGTGCTGAACCTGATGACCGACCTGAAGGTGCAACTGAAGAACCTGCACGTCCAGGACAACAAGCTGGTCATTCGCGGCGTGGCCAAGACCAAGGATGACGCCAACAAGGTCTGGAACCAGATCAAGCTGATCGACAAGAACTACGCCCAGGATTTGATGGCCGAGATCACGTTCCTGAGCGATGCCCCGGCGCCCAAGCCGGCCGCCCCTGCCGCCCCGGCCAAGAAGATCCACGTGGTCGCAGCGGGCGAAACATTGTCCAAGATCGCCAAAAAGTACTACGGCAATGCCGGCGATTACATGAAGATTTTCGACGCCAACAAGGACAAGCTGAAGGACCCCGACAAGATCTTCCCGGGCCAGGAATTGATCATCCCCTGAACCGTTCCGCTTCGACTGCGCACCAGTACTGGACCGGCGGCCACGCCGGTCCAGTATTTTTTATTTGAATAATTTCTTTTGAATCCGCAGGAATTCTCCCTTCGTAATCCCGGCGAAGCGACTCACCCCCCCAGTATTCGCCTGCAAGTCTCAGCCAGATGCTCCGGCTGGACTTTTTCCCCGACCTGGGGCAGCATCTCCTTCCAGTTCTTTGATGCCAGAGCGGCCAGAATATTGCGTGCTTCGAGCCGTGCCCGCGGCATCTCACCCTGAAAGGCCAGGGCCTTCATCACTTTCTCGCGGGCGAGAAGCAGGGCCGGGTTGAGGAATAGAACCTTGCGATACTGTTCCATGGCCTGGGGCAACTGCCGCTGCGCTTCGTGGAAACGCCCGAGCAGGAAATAGAGTTCCGGGAAGATGGGATGGCCGTCGGCCAGGACCTGGGCATAAGCCAGGAAGTCGGCTGCGCGGTCCTGGTTGGCCAGCAGGGTCAGGCGCAGCAGCGCGGCGGGGCGCTGGCCGCGTTCCCCCATGGTCAGTATCTCGCCGATCAGGCGCTCGGCGCGGCTGTATTCCCCGAGGGAAATCATCAGCTCGGCCTCCTCGAGCAGGATGCCGATCTTGTCAACCTCGGGCGCGGCGGGCAACGGTGGTGGCGTTCTTGCCGGAGCCGGGGAAGGGGGAGGGCAAAAGGCTGATTCACGCTGCCCCCGAGGCAAAGGGAGGCCGCCGCCCTTGCGGTAAATGTACGCCGTGGGGGTCATGATCAGCTCGAACTCATCGGAGACATCCCACAGGGTTTCCGAAGGTCCCAGGAACAGATAGCCTCCGTCACGCAGCAGGCGATGGAAGCCGGCGATGATGCGCCGCGTGGTGTCGATACTGAAGTAGATGAGCACGTTGCGGAAGAACACGATGTCGAAATCATCCAGCCAAGACGCCGTCAGCGGCTCGGTCACGTTGACGTAGTGAAATCTGGCGTGGGCGCGGACCTTGGCGTTGACCTGAAAACGGTCGCGGTAGGGATCAAAATAGCGCTGCAATTGGGGGTCGGTGACCTTGGCCAGCGTCCGTCCACGATAGACACCCTTTTCGGCGATAAAGAGCATGTCCTCGTTGATGTCGCTGCCGATCACCGAGAAGTCGAAGCGCTGGTGTTCCTGCATTTCCAGCAGGGTGATGATCAGGCTGTAGACCTCTTCGCCCGAGGAGCAGCCGGCCGAAAGGATCCGGAGCGTCCGCCCCGGCGCCGCCGCCAGCAGTGCTGGCACGACTTCGCGCTTCAGCAGGTCGAAGTGCTCATCCACCCGCATGAAGTAGGTCTCATTGATGGTGATCAGGTTGATCAGTTTTTTAAATTCCTCGCCGGCCGGGTCCCCGGCCAGCAGCGCCTCGAGATACGCACGGTAGGAAGAAATGCCCCGGGCCTCCATGCGGGTGAGCAGGTCGAGCTTGAGCTCCCGGCGCTTGATGAGGTCGAAGGTGATCCCCGATCGCTCCTCGACAAATTCGATGAAGCGTTTTTCCAGGACCGGGCTGAGGTCATCGCAGGGAGCGAAGCCGCGTTGCGGGTCGGGGACAGCCGGCGGCCAGGCCATTACTCCGAGACCAGGCGGTTCTTGCCGGCGCGCTTGGCCTGATAGAGGCGGCCGTCGGCGATCTTGACAAGCTCGAGCTCGTTGTCCGGGTTCACCAGCTCGGAGAGGCAGGCGAGGCCGATCGAAACCGTGACCGTCAGTGGATTGCCGGCCATGGTCTTTAAAAGAGTGCTCTGCACGCGTTCGCGCACGCGCTCGCCCACCACCCGGGCATTTTCCTTGCTCGTCTCGGGCAGGATGAGGATCAGCTCCTCGCCGCCGTAGCGCCCGGGCAGGTCGATGTTGCGGATGCTGGCTTTGAGCGTTGCCGCAACCGATTTCAGCACGAGGTCGCCGGTCAGGTGGCCGTGGGAATCGTTGACCTTTTTGAAATCGTCAAGATCGAACATCAGCAGGGTGAGGTCGTTCTTGTAGCGCAGCGCCTTGTTAAACTCCAGCTTGAACATTTCCATGATATAGCGGCGGTTGTACAGCTGGGTCAGGCCGTCCAGCAGGCTGAGGGCCTTGATCTTGTCGTACAGGCGCGCGGTGTTGATCGTGGCCGAGAGGTGGCCGGCCATCTTGCCGAGCAGCTGCTTGCTGCTGACCGGCAGGCGGTCCATCTGGGGGTGGAAGACATTGAGCACCCCGAGGTTCTCCTCCTTGGCACGGACGGGGACGCTGTAGACCGAGTGCGGCGGCAGCTCGCTCTGGCTGGCGTCGCCAGCGGTTTCCGGCGCCGGCCCCAGGAGTTCCACCTCGATCCGGCATTCCGTGATATCGCTGTTGACCTGGGTGGCCAGGTCCTGCAATATGCCGAACTGGAAAAGCTCCAGCGTGCGGGCCGAGACCGGGCGCGAAGCGCGGATGCAGAGGCTGATCTCATCCTCGGCGCTGAAGACGGCGAAGCCGACCAGGTGGTTTTCGATGGTCTTGTCCACGATCGGCAGCAACTGCCCCAGGGTGTCGGAGAGCGAAGTCATGCTGACCGAGACGCGGTTGATCTCGTTGATGATGGTCACCTCGAACAGCTGGGTGTCCAGGAAGCCGTTGAGCTTGGCCAGGATCTGGAAGGCATCGACCTTCTCCGCCGAGGCGCCGCGCAGCATCTGGCGGCGGTTCTGGTACTTGAGCAGAAGTTCGCTGATGGCGCTGGTCAAGTCCTCTGGCTTGAAGTCCTTGATCAAATAGAGGTCGGCCCCGGTCTGGTAGCCCCAGAACACCGATCCGCTGCTGTCCTTCGATGTGAGGATGATCACCGGCGTGTGCACCAGCACCGGGTCGTTTTTCAGCAGGCGGCTTACCTGGTACCCGTCCATCTTGGGCATCTCGATGTCGGAGATGATCAGGTCGGGATGGTGCAGAAAGGCCATGGCGGCGGCCTGCAGGCCGTCTTCGGCCTTGATCACCTTGTAGCCTTCCTTTTTCAGGATCTCCTCCAGCAGGAGGCGCATGGTGGGGCTGTCGTCAGCGATCAGGATGCTTATCGGGTCGGCGGCTTTTTTCATGGGTCACCCTCCCAGCACCGAGAGGATGTCCGGGGCGATGGCCTACAGGGGCAGCGTGCGGAGCGCCGCGCCGATATCGATCGCACGCTTGGGCATGCCGTATATCATCGAGGTATCCTTGTTCTGGGCAATGGTGAAGCCGCCGCGGTCGCGGATCGCCTTGAGGCCGAGGGCCCCATCGTCGCCCATGCCCGTCAGGATCACGCCCATCGCCCGGCTGCCGAACGCCTCGGCGGCCGAGGTGAAGAGGTGGTTGACCGACGGTTTGTGCTCACCCCAGGGGGGCAGGTCGGGACGCAGCAC
>JAQUQF010000170.1 GCA_028749105.1 Acidobacteriota bacterium
TTTTGTGCCTGGGGATCATCGCCTTCACCCTGCTGGTACCCGGCATCTTCAGCTTCATCTCCTTCCACCTCGACCGCTACATCAGCAGGCTGAGCGAGAATGTCGAGGCGATCTTCTACATCCGCGACGGCGGCGACGGCGCCGGCATCGAAAGCCTGATGCAGCGCATCGAGGGCAGCCTGCTGGTCCGGGAAACGCGCTTCACCTCCCGGGACCAGGCGCGCGCCGAGTTCGCCCGCGAGTTTCCCGAGCTGGAGTACATCCTGGCCGAGTTCAGCGACTCGCCCTTCCCGGCTTCGCTGCACGTCAAGTTCCGCGCCGACGCCCGCCGCATCGTGCAGATCGAGTCGTTCATCCGCGACATCGAGAAGGACGCCCGGATCGAAAGCGTCCAGCTCAACCTGGACTGGGCCCGCAAGATCGCCATGATCAAGAAGTTCGCCTCGTTCGCCGGCCTGTTCCTCAGCGTCATCCTGCTCATCGTATCCATCTTCATCATCTTCAACGTGGTTAAGATCAACATCTTCTACCGCAAGGACGAGATCACCATCCTGCGGCTGGTCGGCGCCACCGACCGCTACATCAAGGCACCTTTTCTTCTCGAGGGGCTGCTCCTCGGCTCCATGGGCGGGTTGTTGGCTGGCGGGCTGCTGCTGGTCACCATCAAGGCTTTCCCCGTTTATGCCGGGTTCATCCACCAGGTGGTCAAGCAGCTGATCGACTTCAGGCATCTGCCGATGCGCATCTTCTGGCAGCTGGTTGCCACCGGAGCCGCCATCGGTTTGCTCTCTTCTTTCATCTCGCTGAGAAGATTCATAAAACATACGCCGGGATAAAGTAGCCAGCAGTCAGCAGTTAGTAGTCAGTAGTTAGTAGAAAGGCAATAAAACGAAAAAGAATAGAAATCAAAAAAAAAGGCAAAAGACCGACAAAGCCAACAAAAGTAATCCCGAATCCCATTCCCTGGCTTTTATCGATTTCGTAAAAGTGCTTGTTTCTACTGACTACGGTCTACTGACTACTAACTACTTTTAGCTCGGTCTAGATCTGCGAGTCCTTCAGAGCCGACTCCAGCCGCCTGAGCCCTTTTTTCATTTCTTCGGGGGCCAGGACTCCGGCCATGCGAAAATGGCGCGGCATCTGGAAGAAGCGTCCCTCGGTGACGACCATGCGGTATTTCTTGTAGAGATGGAGGTAGAATTTCTTGATATCCACCGTGGCGCGCACCTCAGGGAAGAAGAGGATGCCGTTTCTGGGGATGTAGCAGGAGAGGAACTCGGTCTGGTTCAGGTAGGCGCCGATCACCTCGCGGTTGGCCTTGATGCGCTGGCGCACGCGCTGCTCCAGCTCCGTCAGCACCGGGCTGGCGAGAAGGAGATGGGCCAGGTACATGGGGGCGAAGGGGATCTCCGGCGTCAGGTAGTCGCTGAAGTTGCGCGCCTTTTCGACCACGGCGGCGGGGGCGAAGGCCCAACCGGTGCGCAGCGAGCCCAGGCCGTAGAACTTGGACAGCGAAGAGGTGACGATGAACTCGGGGTAGTCGACGAACAGCGAGCGCTCGCGGTAAAAGCGGCCGTACACCTCGTCGATGAAGACGAAGATGCCCCGCTCCTGGTTCAGTTTCCTGAGGTACTGCAGGACCTCGGGAGCAACCTGGCTGCCCGTGGGGTTGTGGGAATCGGTGAGGATGATCATCCGCGTCTTGTCGGTCAGCGCCTCGCTGATAGCGCGCACAGAGAGCGAAAAATCGAGCGGGTCGCGCTTGACGAAGCGGATGCGCGCGCCCAGGTAGGCCGGAACCTTGAACATGGGCTCATAGGCCGGGAACTCGATCAGCACCTCGTCGCCGCGCTTGAGCAGCGACGCCCAGACCGTGAAGTTGGCCAGGCTCGTCCCCAGGGACAGGAAGATGTTCTCCTCGGGCACCTGCTCCCGGCGGCTCAGGGTCTCGAGCAGGTGGCGGCTGCCGACACGGGCGTCGCCGGGGAAGGAAAACAACCGGATCGAGCCGCGGTCAAAGGGCAGTTCGCTCTCCTCCAGCAGGAACTCCATGTTGGAGAGGGAGAAATTGACCTCCACGTCCGCGGGATAGGTCTTGACGGTCAGCAGGTGGTCTATCTTCAGGTTTCGCGGCATGGATTCTCCTTTACGCGGCGATGGTACGCGCGCTCATGTCAGTTGTTCCTGTCGATGAACTGGAATTTCAGCAGGGTGCGGAAGATGATCTCCAGGTCGAGGCGAAAGGTCCAGTTCTGGATATAGAAGATGTCGAACTCAATGCGCTTGTCCAGGGGCGTGTTGCCGCGCAGCCCATGGACCTGGGCCCAACCGGTCATGCCGGCCTTCACCCGGTGGCGCAGCATGTAACGCGGGATGATCCCCTTGAAGCGCTCGACCAGCTCGGGGCGCTCGGGGCGGGGGCCGACCAGGCTCATCTCTCCGGTCAGGACGTTGATCAGCTGCGGCAGCTCGTCGATGGACAGCTTGCGCAGCACCCGCCCCACTCGGGTCACGCGCGGGTCGTTCTGCGGCGACCAGATCGGCCCGGTCTTCTTCTCGGCGTCGCGCACCATGGTGCGGAACTTGATCATCCTGAACACCCGGCCGTCGATGCCGAGGCGGGCCTGGCGGTAAAAGACGGGGCCGCGGGAATCGAGCTTCAGCAGCAGGGCCACCAGAGCGAAAAGCGGCAGGAGGAGCACCATCCCGACCAGGGCGACCAGCAGGTCGAACAGCCGCTTGCTGAGCGCCGGCCAGCCCTCCAAAGGAATGTCGCCCAAATTGATGACCGGCAGCCCCTCGATGTGCTCGAGGCCCGCCTTCAGGGAGGCGAGCTGCAGGATATCGGGAACCAGGTGGATGTCGATCAGCAGGTTGTTGCCGTTCTCGATCAGCTTCATGATGGCCGGGTATTCGCTGAGGGGCATGGCCACGAACAGGTCGGTGATGCCGAGCTTTTTAACAAGCGGCTCCAGCGCGTCATAGCCCCCCAAAACGTCCGTTGCCGGGGTCGGCGCCAGGAAGCCGCTGACCTCCAGGCCGAAATGGCCGTAGCGGGCGAGGTTGGCCGCCGTCATCCTGGCCAAGTCCCCCTGGCCGGCGATCAGCACCCGGGAGACGCCGTTGCGCTTCAAGGCCAGGCGGCGAAAGCCCCTGAACAGAAGGGCGCGGAACAAAAAAATGAAAAAGATCGCGACCGGTGCATAAACGGCCAGGAAAACGTGGGAAATCTCGAAGCCGATGAAACGGTAGCTTTTCAGGTAGCTGAAGAGGAGCAGAATGGTGAAGGCCGAAGCGGCGCAGTTCAGCATGACCAAAAAGAGGTCGTCCAGGCGGTTGCGGCGCAGCTTGAAGCGGTAGAAGCCCTGGTAGGAGAAGTAGACCATGTGGATGAACAGCAGGAACGGGATGACGACCAGGTAGCTCGAGAAGCGAGGGACCCCCCTGGGAACCCGCAGGAGACCGGAATGGAAGCGCAGCCAGAAAGAGGCCAGGAAGGCGGCGGCAACGGCCAGAGTGTCGCTCAGGGCGAAGAGACGCGCCAGTTGCACCCTCTGCTTGCGTATCATGCCTGCCCTTCACTCACGAAGCGCCTGAACTCCTCGCGGAAGCGCGCCCGCGAGAAGCGGATGCTGTTGCTCCGACAGGCTTCGCCGGAGAGGCCCAGGCGGGAGAAATCGGCCAGGGCCGCCTTCAGCCCGGCCGCACTGGCCTCGGGGAACAACAGCCCGGTCTGGCGGTCAAGTACGATGTCACGGGCGCCGCCGCGGTCGTAGGCGACGATCGGCGTACCGCAGGCCTGGCTTTCGGCAAAGGCGATGCCGAAGTCTTCCACGCCGGCAAACACCAGGGCGCGCGCATGGCCGTAGAGCTCGCGAAGTCTGCCGGCATCCACTTCGGGGAGCATCTGCACGTTGGTGCCGGCCAGCTTGAGGAGCTTGCTCCTTTCGGGGCCGCGGCCGACGACGACCAGCCGTTCGCCGCTGCCGCGGAAAGCCTCCAGCACGGGCCCGATGTTCTTATAGGGAGCCAGGGCCGAAACCAACAGGAAATAGTCGCGGCTGGGCTTGGCGGCGGGCTGAAAGAATTCGGTGTCCACGGGCGGGTGGATGACGGTCGCCTCGCGGCGATAGTACTTTTCAATGCGCCGGCGGACATACGAGGAGTTGGCCACGAAGCGGTCGACGCGGGCCGCGCTGCTCACGTCCCAAACGCGCAGCTTCGACATCTCCCTCTCGATGACCCTGCGACTCCAGAAGCCGGCATCCGCGAAATAGGCGTAATACTGGTCCCAGGCGTAGCGCATGGGTGAATGGATATAGCTGACGTGCAGGGCTTCGGGCGCCGGCACCACCCCCTTGGCCACGCAGTGCGAGCTGCTGAGCACCAAGGAGTAGCCGCGCAGGTCAAAGGCTTCCACATGGCGCGGAAAAAGGGGGAGGAAATGGCGGTAGTGGCGGCGCACCCACGGGTAGCGGTTCAGCCGCGATGAGGTCACTTTTTGGGAGCGGATGAGCGGGGAAACGGATCTGGGCTCGTAGAAGAGGGTGAAGATATCGGCACCGGGAGATCG
>JAQUQF010000171.1 GCA_028749105.1 Acidobacteriota bacterium
CGGGCGATTTTTTCGGCCGGGGCCTTCAGGACCACCGCCTGCGCGGGGCCGAGGTCGAAGCTGTTCAGCTTGACGTAGCAGGCGCCGCTGACGAAGTTCAGCAACCCCTCTTCCTCGTAGCCCTGGCCGCCGACTCGGATGTAGTTCCCGGCCAGGGGCTTCTCCGAACTGTAGATGCCGAAGGCGTTCTCGGGCGTACCGTGGAAGTAGATTTCGGCGGTCAGTGCCTGCCTGTCGCGGTTGGCGTAGCTCTGCACGGCCAGCTTCTCGAAGCCGTAGGCCAGGAAGTTTTCGGCGGCGCCGTCGATGTGTTCGTAGAGATTCCCGGGGACGAAGGTCTCGGCGCTGCCGCTTTTTCGCCACCCCTCCAGCTCGGGGAGAAACGCGGCGATGTCCAATGCGGCCGACGGACCGGCAGCCGCCGGCAGCGGGGCGAACGGGATCATGGCCAGGCAGAACAGGACGATCGCGGAACGCTTCATGGCTCCCTCCTTTTCAGGCCAGGCTGCGCCAGACCTTCAGCGCCTTGACCGTGGCGGCCACGTCGTGGACGCGCAGGATGGCGGCGCCGTTGCGCGCGGCGACCAGGTTGGCGGCGATGGTTTCGGCTTCCCTCTTTTCCGGGACCTTCTCACCGCCCAGCAGGCCGAGGAACGACTTGCGCGACAAGCCGACCATGACGGGCAGGTCGAACTCGGCGAAGCGCCGCAGGTTGCGGATGATGGCGATGTTGTCCTCCAGCCGTTTGCCGAAGCCGATGCCCGGGTCGAGGATGATCTTCTCCCTCTTGACGCCGCGGCCCAGGGCGTAGTCGATGCGCTCCCGGAAATAGTCCATGATCTCGCTGACGACGTCGGCGTAGGAGGGGGCGCGCTGCATGTTTTCCGGCGTGCCCTGGATGTGCATCAGGATGACCGGCACGTTCAGCCCGGCCACGACCGCGGCCATGCGCTCGCTGAAGCGGAAGGCCGAGATGTCATTGACCATGTCGGCGCCGCCCTCATCCACAGCCAGGCGGGCCACCTCCTCCTTGTTGGTGTCGACCGAGACCAGGGCGCCCGTCTCTTCCTTGATGCGGGCGATCATCGGCAGCACGCGGTCGATCTCCTCGTCCAGGCCGATGGGCGCTGCGCCGGGGCGGGTGCTCTCGCCGCCGACGTCGATGATGTCGGCGCCCTCTGCGGCCATGGCCCGGGCGTGCTCCAGGGCGGCGGTGGGCTCGAAGAAGCGGCCGGCGTCGGAGAAGGAGTCGGGGGTGACGTTAAGAATGCCCATGACCAGGGGGTTGTCCTTCTCGATGAAGCCGTTGCGCAGGTAAAGCTTCATTTTTTCGCCGCCCCTCCTTCCTTCTGCCCGGAGCGGAAGAGGGCCAGCCCCCGGGCGCGGGTACGGAACGCTCCGTCCAGCTGCAAGTCGTACAGCTTTTTCAGCAGGACGCCCATTTGCTTCCCGGGCGCGACGCCCAGGGCCAGCAGGTCGCGGCCAAGGATGATCGGCCGGATGGTCTCCTGGCTGATGCGGAACTCCTCCTTCTTGGCGCCGAACCACAGGGCGATCTCGTCCAGCTTGCGAAAGGCGAGGGGCCGGTCGGCGCGCGAGCGGCGGTCGGCAAAATCGAGGAGCAGCAGGAGCAGATCCTCGCCGTCCATGTCCTTGACGGCGCGGGCGATGGCCTTGAAGGTGATCTCGTCGCGGTTGCGGTAAAGCTCGAAGATGCGGTGGTGTTGCTGGATCAGCTTCAGGACGAACTTTTTCAGCGGAAATCCCTGGCGGTTGTCGATGCGCAGGCGCGCCAGCACGCTTTCCGCCAGTTTGACGCCGCGCGAGTCGTGGAAGGCCGAGGTGACGGTCATGCGCCCGCGCTTGAATTCCCAGGCGGTGGTGGCGGCCTTGCCGCAGTCGTGCAGCAGCGCCGCCAGCAGCAGGGTCAGTGTCCGCGGCTCGTCGAGGTCGTGTTGCCCGGCCAGCTTTTTGGCGATGTCGACGGTGATCAGGGTATGGGCCCAGACCGAGTGGTGCCCCTGCTCGTCCCGCTCCGGGTGGAAGTGCGCGTCCTGGATGGTCAGGGCCAGGGCGGCGAGCTCGGGAAAGAGCTTGTCCAGGACGGTCAGGCGGAAGTATTCCTGCAGTCCCGACGAGGGTCGGGACGACTCGAGCAGCAGGCGGAACAATTCGTCGGCGACGCGCTCGGCGCTCAGCCCGTCAAGCGGCACTTTCCTGGCCTTGGCGTAGATCGCCTTGTCGATCGTGAAGCCGTGGACCGAGGCGAAGCGGGCGGCGCGCAGGAGGCGCAGCGGGTCGTCGCTGAAGCTGGCCGGCGAGGTCATGGCGATGCGCTTTTCAGCGATGGCCTGCAGCCCTTTGAAGGGATCGACGACGAGGCCGTCCTGCAGGCGCACGGCGATGGAGTTGCAGGTGAAGTCGCGGCGTCCCAGGTCCTCCTCCAGGGTGACCTCCGGGCCCGACTGGACGTCGAAGTTCTTGTGGCCGTGGGCCAGGGCGTCCTTCTTGCGGTCGCGGCGCGGGACGGCGATGTCGAATGTCCGGCCGGCGCGGGTGAACTTGATCACGGCGAAGCTCTTGCCGACCGTGTCGACCTTGCCCTTGCCGGCCAGCATGGCCGCGATGCCGTCGTAGCGGAGCCCGGTGACCAGCAGGTCGACGTCCTGGTCGGCGGCGGCCTTTTTGTAGAGGACGCGGTCGCGGACCGTGCCGCCCACCACATAGACGTCCGGACCGAAAACGGAGACGAAAAAATCCTTCTGGGGGAAGTCGATCTGCAGCCGCTTCATGATGGTTCAATCTTAGCGTTTCAGCGGGGTGAAGTCAATTCAGGCTGGCTTTCAAGCCGGTCCCTCCGTTTCGTTCGCTTATGCGGAACACATCACGGCCAAAAAGAAACGATCACAGCGTTGATATGCCCAATCACATGCTTGGTGCTATAATGAAGGAAATGACGCAAACGGTCCTCAGCCCTGCCTTCTGGGAGAAACTCGACTCGCGCCGCCGCCATGTCGAGGTTGCTTCCATCGACCGCGGCGCACAGGAGCTTGCCGTGGCGGCGGTCTTTGCGCAGCTCGGAGAGAGCGTCGTGTGGCTGGCCGGGGAGAACGAGCCTCTCGAGGAAAAAAAAGAGAAGCTCGGACAGTGGCTGAAGCTGCTCGGCATCGACGAGGCGCCGGTCCACGCCCATCTGCTGCCCTTCGAGGACCCCTACATCAACGCCGCCGCCGACCCCCGGCGCATCGCCGACAAGCAGCGGCTGCAGGCCGACCTGGCCGCAGAGAAAAAAATGATCGTGCTGTCGACGCTGGCCGCCCTCTCCATCCGCCTCGAGCGGCCGGGCGCTGCGGGCGCCGGCGAGGAAGCGCTGGACCTGCGCGCCGACGATCTCTGGGAGCGCGGCGAGCTGATCGCCGCCCTGACCGGCCTGGGCTACCAGGCGCGCGGCGCCGTGGAGATCGGCGGCGACCTGGCGTGGCGGGGCAACGTCCTCGACGTCTTTCCCGTCGCCGGCGAGCAGCCGGTGCGCCTGGAGTTCGAGGGGCGGCGCCTGGCTTCGCTGCGCTTTTTTGACCTGGAGACGCAGCGCTCCACCGGCACGGTCGCGGCCGTGCGCGTCGGTGCGAACCGTTATTTTCTTGGCCCCGGGGGCTCCGGTCCGCTGCCGGCGGAGCCTGAAAAAACCGCGTTCCTGATCGAGCTGCTGCCGGGCTGCCGGCTGCTGGCCTCGAACTGGAAAAGGATCGAGGCGGAGCATCTCAAGCTGCTGGACAACTTCCGCCGCATCCGCGAAGCGGTGACCCCCGGCCGGAGCGGGGCGCCCGAGGTCGACGCCATCTTTTCCTTCCCCTGGCGGACGCGGCGGCTGATCGACCTTGTCGATTTCGCCGCCGACCCGGGGACGCCAGCCGAGATCCGCCTCCTGCCCAAGGCGATCACCGCCCTGGACGGCGCCGACCTGGAGGATCTGCGCCGCAAGGCGGGGCAGGGCTACCGGCTGGCGGCCTATGCCGCCGACGCGCGGCTGCTGGAGAACCTGCGCGGCGAGCTGCCGTCGCTGGCCTGCCACTTCTTCAACATCCCCTCCTCCTTCGAGAACCCGCTGCTGCGCCTCGTCTGCCTGACCGGCCGCTCCTTCCAGCCCGTTGCCAGGGAGCCGCGGGGGCGCGAGGTCCCAGCCGATGAGGCGCTGCGGGACATGGCCGAGGGCGACTGGGTCGTCCATCGCCGGCACGGCATCGGCCGCTTCGCCGGCATCAGGCGCCTGCGCCTCGATGAGGCATCGGGCGAGTTCCTGAAGATCGAGTATCTGGACCGCGAATTCCTCTACGTGCCGCTGCACGAGCTGGAGGTGCTCAAGCGCTACAGCGGCACCGAGGGGGCGGTGCCGGCCCTCGACCGCCTGGGCGGCAAGACCTGGAAGGCCAAGACCGAGCGCGCCCGCAAGGCCATCGTCACCTACACGCGCGACCTGCTGGATCTCTACGCCCTGCGCAAGGCGGTGCGCAAGACGGCCTTGGCGCCGGTCCCCGAGCTCGAGGAGAAGCTGCAGC
>JAQUQF010000172.1 GCA_028749105.1 Acidobacteriota bacterium
TCAAGGCGTACCTGGTCGCCGGGGGCATCGACGCCGGCCGCCTGCAGCCCAAGGGGTTCGGGGAGAGCAAGCCCGTTGCCGACAACGCCACCGAGTTGGGCCGCGCCCAGAACCGCAGGGTGGAGCTGGTCAGGGAATAGAAGCCAAAGTAAAAAGGCAAAAGGCAAAAGTAAAAAGTAAGAGAAAAAAAGTCGCATTGCAGGGAAATACTCTCGTACAAAAGCGAATTGACTTCTGGCTGAATTTGCCCTACTATAAGCCCTTTTAAAATGGAGAAATGACCATGAACCGTCCAGCTCCGGATGTCATTGATCTGACCCACTTCATCAGCAGCACCATGCCGGTATTCCCCGGCACGGAGCCGCCTGCGATCACTGACGCGTTCACCATTGAGCGCAATGGCTTTGCCGAAAAGATGCTCCGCCTCGTTTCGCATACCGGCACCCACATTGACGCCCCCGGCCATATTCTGCCCGGAGCGGCCAGGCTGGACGGGATGGCGGCCGACCGCTTCCTGGGCCCCGGCCTCGTCCTGGATGTTTCCGCCGTCCGGGAGCGGACGATCGGGGTCAACGATATTCTCCATTACGAAGCGGAGCTGCGCCGGGTTGATTTCGCCCTGCTCCTTACGGGATGGGCAAGATTCTGGGGGGCGGCCGAATACTTCGGCCCCTACCCGGTCCTTTCCCCCTCTGCCGCCCAATGGCTGGCCGACTTCGGCCTCAAGGGTCTCGGCGTGGACGCGATCTCGGTCGATGAAGTGGACTCGACCGCCCTCGTTGTCCATCGGACTCTGTTTGCAAAGGACATGGTGATCATAGAGAATTTGGCCGGCCTGGAATCTTTGATCGGCAAGGGGTTCATCTTTACCTGCCTGCCGTTGAAAATTGTCGATGCCGACGGCTCGCCGATCCGCGCGGTGGCAATAGTCAAATAGCGGCTCCTCGGTTCAGCTCAGTTTTAAAGTGCTGGCTAAGGGGGGCAATGCGTTCTTACTTTTTCCCAAAAATATTATTCTTGACAAGTCATTTAATTATCCTAAAATAGCAATATGAAAAAAATTGAACACGAAAAAAATAAAACGATCATAAAGGAGCACGAATACGGCCGTCGGCGCTTCATCGGGCACGGCATCCTGATGACCCTGTCGGTTTCGGGAATTCTCGACTCGCTGAAGCTGTTCGCCGCCGACGTGCCACAGCTGCTGACCTACCAGGGGCGGCTTACGGGTCCTTCAGGCGCCGCCATGAATGGCACGTTCGAGATGATTTTCCGGGTCATGAACGCCGAAGACATCTCCGCGATCGCACTGCCGATCCTTTCCCCATGGATGGAAATTCATCCGGCCGTCACAGTCAGGGACGGCTTCTTCAGCGTCCAGCTCGGCAGCGTCACTCCGCTTCCTTCGGGCCTATTTGTCGGGCCGCCTGCCGATTCGACCGGCCCTCTCCGTTTTCTCGAAGTCACCGTCGACGGCGAAGTACTCTCGCCGAATCTAAGGATTGTCAGCTCGGCCTACTCGCTTGTGGCTGAAGAGGCGAAGGGACAGCCCGGCCCGACCGGTCCCCAGGGTGACTCAGGCCGGGATGGCGAGCAAGGGGAGATTGGTCCGACCGGTGTGCCCGGACCAACGGGCGGAACGGGTGCCATCGGCCCTACAGGGGCCTTTGGACCGACAGGCGCCATGGGTCAGGTGGGTCCGACAGGGGCTTTTGGGCCGACGGGGGCCATAGGTGAGGTTGGCCCGACCGGGGTACCCGGACCAACGGGCGGAACAGGTGCCATCGGCCCGACCGGGGTCTTTGGACCGACAGGCGCCATGGGTCAGATTGGTCCGACAGGGGCTTTTGGGCCGACGGGGGCCATGGGTGAGGTTGGCCCGACCGGTCCCACTGGACCTTATGGGCTGGGTTCCACCGGGCCGACGGGTTATATCGGCCCGACCGGTCCCACTGGACCTTATGGGCTGGGTTCCACCGGGCCGACAGGTCCCACCGGCTATTCCGGCCCTACCGGCCCGACTGGTGCGACTGGACCGTAATGGATATTTGAGGGAGCGGCAGTGAAGATCCGGTACTTGGCTCTAGCGTCCCTGGTCATGCTGGCGCTGTTTTCCCAGCTTGGAGCCCAGGAGCGCTCCTCCTCCGAGCGCTTCCGCCTCGAGGGTTTGTTTGTCCCGGCTTCCGGGCGGGCCGCCTCCAAATCGTTCCTCCTGACGGGCTGTCTCTGCGAGGGGGTCGGCGGTTTTTCTGTGAGCGAATCCTTTCGCGTGCTGGCCGGTTGCGCGGCATTCATCCCCGCCGGGGCAAACCTGCGGCCCGGTCCCGACCCCTACCCGCGGCCCATAGCGGACCCCGAGCCGACCGCTCCGTCTTCCGCGCCCGGGGCTGTGTCTGAAAGATTGCCGGCCGAAAAGAAGTGATCCGCCCGACGTGATCCCCGCTCAACGAGTCCGTTCCTGTTCTTCGAACTTGTCCCGGCTCCGGAATGTGGCCCTCGCCTCCCGCCTCGTGCGCCCTGATGGGGGCAGGCCATGACGGCTTCCGCTCGCATCTGCCTCAACATGATCGTCAAAAACGAGTCGGCGATCATCGAGCGTTGCCTGGCCTCGGTCGTGCCGCTGATCGATCATTATGTCATTTGCGACACCGGATCGACCGACGATACTCCCGCGAAGATCATTGACTTTTTCTCGGGAAGATCGATCCCGGGCGAGTTGCATCGGACGCAATTCGTCGATTTCGAGGCCACGCGAAACCAGGCGCTCGAACTCTGCCGGCGCTCGCCGGGCGACTTCACCTACATCCTGCTGGTCGATGCTGACATGGAGTCGGTGCTCGAAGATTCCGGCCTGAAGCAGCGCCTCTCGGCTCCTGCTTACCGGATCCGCCAGTCGAACCGTATCAGCTACGACAATGTCAGGCTGATCCGCCGCGACCTGGAGGCGCGCTACATGGGGGTCACCCATGAATACCTCGAGACCGGGATGCCGGCGGAGAAGCTGGAGGGAATGTGGTTTCGCGACCATGCCTGCGGCTCAAGCCGGGCCATCAAGTTCGAGCGTGATATCGCCCTGCTTGAGGCTGGGCTGCAGCGCGAGCCCGGCAACGTGCGCTACATGTTCTATCTAGCTCAAAGCTACAAGGACTGCGGCCGCTTCGCTGAGGCCAGCCGCTGGTACGAAAAACGCATCGCGGCCGGCGGCTGGGACGAGGAGGCCTGGTACTCCCGCTGGATGCTGGCGCAATGCCATTTAGGGCTGGGGCGGGGGGACGAATTCATCCGCGAGTGTCTTGCGGCCTACGATGCGCGACCGTCACGGGCGGAGCCGCTTCACGGCCTGGCGAAGTACTGCAGGCAAAAGGGGATGAGCGAGGCCTGCATGCTTCTGTGTGAAGCTGGCAAAACGATCCCGTATCCTCAGCAGGACTCGCTCTTCATTGATAACTATGTCTACAATGCCGGCTTCATGGAGGAAGAGAGCATCAGCGGCTTCTATTGCTCCAGCCCGTCGCGTCGCCAGCGCGGCTACGAGGCGTGCCTGGCGCTCGCCACGAGCCGGCTGGCCGGCGAGACGGCGCGCCGGACGGCGCAGCAGAATTCGCTGCACTATGTCCGAAGCGCGGCGGAGCTTTTCGGAGCCTGCGATCTGAGCGCATTGGAGATCCCGCTTGATCCGCCCTATTCTCCGACCAACCCCTCAATCTGCAGCCACGATGGCACGATCTACGGCGTTGTTCGCGCCGTCAATTACTCGGTCAAGAACATGGTTTACCGGATTCATGACGAACAAGGAATCATTCGCAGCCGAAATTTCTTTGTGCGCCTTGATCAGAGTCTTGCCGTTGCCGATGCACGCGAGATCCTAGAATGCGATCCCGTTGCCTTCAGGTATGATTTCCCGGTGGCGGGGTTCGAAGATTGTCGGCTCTTCTTTTACCGCGGCCGGTTCTGGTGCAGCGCAACGGTCAGAAACATGAACGCGAACGGCCGCTGCGAGATCGCGCTGCTCGAGTTGGACGCCGACCGCCGCATGGTGAATGTGTCGGTTGAACGGACTGTGCATGCCGACCGGCACCAGAAGAACTGGGTGCCGTTGGTCCGGGGCGAGGATCTCTTTTACGTCTACTTAAGCGACCCCACGACCGTCTTGGCCTATGATTTCGCCGAGAAGCGAGCCCGCGTCGTCAGTGAAAAAACTCCCGCCCTGGCCCTCGAACACCTGCGGGGCGGGTCGCAGGCCATTCCCGTTGCCGACGGATGGCTCTACCTGACCCATGAAGTCGTCACCGCAGGCCCGACCTTGCGCGCCTATCTCCATCGCTTCGTCTGGCTCACGACGGACTTCGAGGTCAGGGCTGTCTCGGATCCCTTCTACTTTGAGCGCAAGGGCCTCGAGTTCTGCGCCGGTCTCGTCATAGACGAAGTGACTGGGCGATTGATCGCCAGCGTCGGGCTGGGCGATTGTCGCGCGTGCATCGCCCAGCTCCCGCTCGACCCGGTTCTCTCGCACCTGCGGCTGCGAAGCTCGGCGGGGCCGTCG
>JAQUQF010000173.1 GCA_028749105.1 Acidobacteriota bacterium
AGTCAGGGAAGCTTGTTTTCGGCCTGCTCCAGCAGTTCCAGCACTTCGGCGCTGTTGTCGGCCTTGAGCAGTTCCTTCGGCAGCCCGTTCTCCTTGAGCAGCTTGGAAAGGCGGGCCAACACTTTCAGGTATTCACCCGCCCTGTCCTCCGGGGTTCCGATCAGAAAGACCAGCCGCACCGGTTCTCCGTCCTCGGCGTTGAAATCGATGCCGGCGCGCAGCCGCGCCATGACTACGATGATCTTTTTCAATGTCCTGGTGCGGGCATGGGGGATCGCCATGCAGCGGCCGATGGCGGTGCAACCCTGGACCTCGCGTTTGTTCACGTCGGACAGGAATTCTTCGCGGTCGCTGATCATTTTTTTTTCAAACAGCCGGGCAGCGATTTGCGCCAAAGCGTCGCCTTTGTCGAGCGCGGGCAGGTCGAGCAGGATCAGGTCGGGATCGAAATAATCGGATAGACGCATCGGGCACCTTTGAGCGCCCATTGTACCGTAAAACGCGGCAAAAGGCCACCCCTCGTAGGGCCGAAGCCGTGCCTAGTGGATCTTTTCGATGTCGCTGACCTTGCCGACGAGGATCATCACCTGGCCATCCTTGATCACGTATTCGGCCGGGGGCAGGGTGACGACCTTGTCGGACAGGATATCCTTGACGGCGATGACCATGACGCTGTAGCGCGACCGCAGCTTCAGGTCGGCGATGCTCTTGCCCAGGAAGCTCTCGGGCGGGGCCATCTCGTAGATCATGTAATCTTCGGAAAGCGGCAGGTAGTCGAAAACGTTCGGAGAAATGAGACTGCGCGCCACCTTGATGGCGATCTCCTTCTCGGGGATGATCACGTCTGTGGCGCCGACCTTCTCCAGGATCATCTTGTGCTCCTCATTGGGAGCCTTGACGATGATCGTCTTCACGTTCAACTGCCGGAGATGCAGGGTGATCAGGGTGGCCGCGGCCAAGTCCTCGCCGAAGGAGATGATGACCGTGTCATCTTCATGGATGCCGATCTGGTCCATGATCTCCTTGTCGGTGCCGTCGGCGACGATGGCCTTGCTGGCCAGGTCGCGGACCCCCTGCACCGCCTCCTTGCTCTTGTCGATGGCGATCACATCGAACCCTTTCTCGCTCAGCTGGCGCACGATGTTGTTGCCGAATATGCCCAGGCCGATGACGATGCAGCGTTTCATTTCACCCTCCTTATCCGACCATCACCGCTTCCTCGGCGTAAACAAGTCCCCGTTTCGCTCGCGACCAGGCGAAGGCCAGGGTGATCGGGCCGACGCGGCCGATGAACATCAGCAGCGTGATCGCCAGCTTCTGGATATCGTTCAGGCTTGGCGTCACGTTCATCGAGAGCCCGACCGTGCCGAAAGCCGACATCGTTTCAAAAACGTATTCGACGAAAAGGTGGCGGCTGGCCTGGGCGTGCGTTTCCGGGGTCCCGGCGGCCAGCAGCAGCACCGAGGCGATGACCAGCACCGAAATGGCCGAGGCAAAGACGATGGCGATGGTGCGTCCGAGGATCTCCTGCGGCACGCTGCGGTTGAAGATGGTCACGCTGTCGCGGCCGCGCACCCGGTTGTAGATCATGAGCATCAGCAGGGCAAAGCTGGAGGTCTTGATGCCGCCGCCGGTCGATCCCGGCGAGGCGCCGATGAACATCAGGATCATCATGAGCAGGATGGTGGCATTGGTCAAGGCGGCGATTTCCACGGTAACGAAACCGCAGGTGCGCGGCGTGGCCGATTGGAACAGCGAGGCCAGAAAACTCTCCCCGATACCGGCATCCTGCAAGACATTTCCCTTCTCGAACAGGAAGAACAAGCAGGCGCCGGCCACGATCAGCACCGCCGTGGTCAGCAGCACGATCTTGGCATGCAGAGAGAGCTTCTTTTTTTGACCGCGCCATACATTGAGCACTTCATACAAGACGATGAAACCCAATCCTCCCAGCACGAACAGGGACACGACCGTCAGGTTGACCGTCCAGTCCCCGCGGTATTTCGTCAAACTGTTGGCGAAGGTCGAATAGCCGCAGTTATTGAAGGCCGAAACGGCATGATAGACGGCATGATAAAAGGCTTGCGCGGGCGGATAGTCGAACAGGAAACGCAGGAACAAGATTAGTGTCCCCGCCGCCTCGATGGCAAATGTTCCCGCGACCACGAAGCGCAGGATGTGGAAAAAATCGCGCCGCGGCGTATGCAGGAATGTGCTTTGCAGAAGCTCCCGGCCGCGGAAGGAAAGGCTGCGGCCCATCAACCCGAAGAGCAAAAGCGAAAAGGTGATGATGCCCAGGCCGCCGATCTGGAGCAGGAGCAGGGTGACGATCTGGCCGGAGAGGGAGAGATCGCTGCCGATATTGACCACAGTGAGCCCGGTGACGCAGACAGCGGAGGTCGAGGTGAACAAGGCATCCACCGCGGTGAGGGGTTTCTTGGCGGCCGGCGAGGTCAACAGGAGCAATGCGGCCCCGACCAGGATCACCATCAGGAAACTCAGGATGAAACTGCGCGGCGGAGTCAGATGGCGAATAAAAAACCGGCGTAAAACCAGGACCGGCTTCATCGTGCCATCCCCTTATCCTCATTCATCGTTTGCACCGCGGGGTATGCATGGGCCTCAGTACTCCTGGGGCATATTCTGCAACTGGGCGAAGGTGAAGACCGGGCCGTCCTTGCAGACGAAGTATTTGCCGACGTTGCAGCGGCCGCACTTGCCCACCCCACACTTCATACGGTTCTCCAGGGTGGTGAAGATGCTTGCCGGCGCGAATCCCAGCCGGGACAGGACAGGGAAGGTGAATTTGATCATCACCGGCGGGCCGCAGACCACGGCCACGGTGTCGCGGTTTGACGGCGCCAGCCGGTCGAGCACGGCCGGCACGAAGCCGATCTCCCCCTTCCAATCCGGGGTCTCACCGCCGGGGTCGACGGTGGTGACCAGCCTGACGTCGGGGCGTTTTTCCCACTCGGCCAATTCCCTTTTGTAGACCAGGTCGGCGACCGTGCGCGCCCCATACACGATCGTGATGTCCTGGTAGCGGTCGCGTAGGTCCAGGACGTTCCAGATGACGCTGCGCATCGGCGGCAGGGCGATGCCGCCGGCAATGAACAGCAGGTTCTTATGCTCCCACTCGTGGATTGGGAAAATGTTGCCATAGGGGCCGCGGAAACCGATCGTCTCGCCGGTCTCAAGGTCAGCCAGGGCATTCGTTACCCGACCCGCCTTGCGGAAGGTGCACTCAATATAGCCCTGGCGCGTGGGCGGCGAGGCGATGCAGAAGGTGCACTCCCCTTCTCCGAAAACCGAGTACTCGCCGAACTGGCCGGTGCGAAAAGCAAATTCCCTGCCCTCCCGTTCATCCACAAAGGCGAGGCGCATGGTTTTGACGTCGGGGGCCTCCTCGATCATCTGCTCGATCCTCATCAGGTAGGGCTTGAAAATATCGGTTTGGCTCATGGTCTTGTCTCCGCAAGTGCCCGCAGTGAATCGAGTATGTTCATGTCCACCGGGCAGGCGCGCGAGCAGCGGCCGCAGCCCACGCAGCCCAGCACCTGCTGGCGTTCCGGCATATAAGAAAATTTGTGCATCAGGCGCTGGCGCCAGCGCTGGCTCTGCAGCGTCCGCGGGTTGTGGCCCGATGTATGCAGTGTGAATAAGCCCAAACCGCAGGAGTCCCAGCAGCGCAGCCGCCGGCCTGAAGCGCCGCCCTCGTCCTGGATGTCGAAGCAGGCGCAGGTGGGGCAGACATGGGCGCAGGCGCCGCAGCCGATGCAGCGCAGCGACTGCTCGGCCCAGAAGGCGGTATCCTCGAACAGGGCCGCCAGCGCCGGCCCGATCTTGTCCCGGTCGAACGCCTTGTCGACCTTGGCCAGAAAACTTTCCTTTTTCGTCGCCGGGGCGGGCTGGAACAGGCCGCCGGCGCCCGCGACATGCTGCTTGCCTTTTGGGGAAACGATCTCCGCCAGGTAGGAGCCCTGCCCCGTGTCGGTCAGCAGGATGTCGCTGCCGGTCGCGGAACCGGGGCCGCCGCCCAGCGACGTGCAAAAGCAGAATTCATCGGCGCGGGCGCAGGAGACCCCGACCACGGTCGTCGCAGCCAGGCGGGACGAGAACAGGCTGTCGGGGCAATCCCAGGTAAAGATCGCGGCCAGGGACGCCAGCGCGGCGGCGTCGCAGGGGCGCAGTCCGAAGATCACGGTCCGGGGAACGCGGGCAGGGTCGCGTTCCTGGATCTCGACCCGGCCATCCTTGCTTTTGAATGAGAACAACTCCTCCACCCTGGGGAAAACGGCCGTCTTGGGCGACTGCACGGTCTGCACCTGTTCGAGGCTGACCTCGTCCAGGCTGGTGACCGGCGCGAAATCGATCTTGTCGCCGTTCTTCTTCGGCGCCAAGATCCGCTTGCCTTCGGCCCGCCACTGTGAAAACAGCTTCGCCAGCGCCTCAGAGTCGACCGATTTACTTTCAGTTTCCATGCCTTTCACCTGATGAAGTCCTCCGTGTCGTTC
>JAQUQF010000174.1 GCA_028749105.1 Acidobacteriota bacterium
TCGGCCAGAGCCGGATGCTCTACGGCCTGACCATGCACAGCGAGCGACCGCGGCACCGGATGTACGAGCAGTGGCACCCGCTGGGCGTCGTGGGCGTCATCACGGCCTACAATTTCCCCGTGGCCGTCTGGTCCTGGAATGCGCTCATCGCGGCCGTCTGCGGCGACGTCGTTATCTGGAAGCCCAGTTCGATGACCCCTCTGACCGCCCTTGCCGTGCAGAACATCATCGCCCCGGCGATCGACCGGCATGGCATCGACGGCGTGTTCAATCTCGTGATCGGAAAGGGGGCCGAGATCGGCGAAGCCATGATCAACGACCGGCGCATCCCCCTGATCAGCATGACCGGAAGCACCGCCATGGGCGTCCATATCGCCGAGGCGGTCGGTCGCAGGCTGGGGCGCGCCATCCTGGAACTGGGCGGCAACAACGCCATCATCGTGGCGGAGGATGCCGACCTGGACATGGCCGTCCGGGCGACGCTCTTCGGGGCCGTGGGGACGTCAGGCCAGCGCTGCACCTCGACCCGCCGGATCATCGTCCACCGCGACGTCAAACAGCCCTTTGTCGGGAGGCTGGTTGCAGCCTACCGGCAGATCCGGATCGGCAACCCTCTGGAGGAGGGCATCCTGATGGGGCCCGTTGTCGACGAGGCGACGATCGACCTCCTGTCCCGGGCGATCGCGACCGCCGAGCGCTCGGGCGGCAAACTGCTTTACGGCGGCAGGAGGATCACGATCCCGGGCTGCGAAGGCGGCTTTTATGTAGAGCCGGCCGTCATGGAAGTGGAAAGCGGCTATCCGATCGTCAGGGAGGAGACTTTCGCCCCGCTTCTGTACATCATCGAATACAGCCATATCGATGAAGCCATCGAAAAGCACAACGACGTGCCCCAAGGGTTGAGTTCGGCGATCTTCACGAAAAACATGCATTACCAGGAGCTGTTCCTCTCCCCCCTGGGCAGCGATTGCGGGATCGCCAACGTGAACATCGGCACCTCGGGTGCGGAAATCGGCGGCGCCTTCGGCGGGGAAAAGGAGACGGGCGGAGGCCGCGAATCCGGCTCCGACGCCTGGAAACAGTACATGCGGCGGCAGACCAATACGATCAACTGGGGTCATGAGCTGCCGCTGGCCCAGGGCATCCGGTTCGATGCCGATTGAGGAGTGCCGGTTTCAACCATCGAACCCTTTATGATTTTTGCGGGAGGAGCAGGTGATATCGGCTTCAGGTGCCACGCCAGGACGTGCCGCCGTCGGCATCATCATGCTGGACACCGTCTTCCCCAGGATTCTCGGGGATATCGGCAACGCCGAGACTTTTTCCTTCCCCGTCCGCTATCGGGTCGTGCGGGGAGCTTCGCCGCAAAGGGTGGTGAGAGAAGCCGATGTCCGGCTTCTCGAACCCTTCATCGAAGCGGCCCGGTCTCTGGAGAGGGAGGGGGTCCGGGCAATCGCCACGAGCTGCGGATTCCTGGCCATCTTCCAACGGGAGCTGGCCGACGCGGTGCAGATCCCCGTGTTGAGTTCCAGCCTGCTGCAGGTGCCCCTGGCCCATGCCATGATCAACCGCGGTCAGAAGGTGGGCATCCTGACGGCCAGTGCGCGGTCC
Source organism: Acidobacteriota bacterium (assembly GCA_028749105.1). Classification (GTDB taxonomy): domain Bacteria; phylum Acidobacteriota; class Aminicenantia; order UBA2199; family UBA2199; genus UBA2199. The sequence continues at coordinate 1,612 of JAQUQF010000174.1, forward strand.
CTGACGGATCGGCATCTGGCGGGGGTGGGCATCCGGGATATCGCCCTGGTGGTGATGGGGATGGAGGATGCCGAGGAGTTTACCGGCGCCTTTATCGAGGGGAAGGCCACTCTGGATTCCGGGAAGGTCCGGAAGGAGATGGTGGCGGCGGCGCGCAGGCTGGCCGATGACCATCCGGAAGTCGGCGCCCTTGTGCTGGAGTGCACCAACATGCCTCCCTATGCCAGGGCGGTTCAGGAGGTTCTGAAGATACCGGTTTTTGACGTGGTCACCCTGGTCCGGCACGTTCATGCAAGCCTGGAGCGACAGGCCTTCGGGGAGATCCCGTAAGGGAAGCACGGAAAAATCTTGCACCGATCGGCCGGAGGGGGTAAAACCCTGCCGTTTTCGAGTTCAAGGAGGTTGCATTCATGCGGGTCGAGAAGCATCCCATCCTGGGCGATGACCGCCGGAAGCGGGATGCCGCCATCATTGTCGATGGAGACCGGGTGGAAGCCATCACGGGGGAGCCCATTGCCGCGGCGCTTCTGGCGGCGGGAATCCGTAAATTCCGGGTCACCCCGCGGTTTGGAAGTCCCCGGGGCCTCTTCTGTGGGATCGGACGCTGCACCGATTGCGTGATGACGGTGGACGGCCGGCCGAATGTCCGCACCTGCGTGACCCCCGTGAAAGACGGGATGGTCGTGGAGACCCAGGCCGGGCTCGGAGCATGGGCGGACGAGTCATGAAGATGACGCAGGTGGCCGTAATCGGCGCAGGTCCCGCGGGGCTTGCCGCTGCGATCGAAGTCGCCCGCGCCGGAGGCTTGGTCACCGTGATCGACGAAAACGCCAGGCCGGGCGGGCAGCTCTTCAAGCAGATCCACAAATTCTTCGGCTCCCGGGAGCATCGGGCCGGGGTGCGCGGTTTCCACATCGGCGAACAGCTCCTGGCCGAAACCGAAAGGCTGGGCGTGGAAGTTCTCCTCGATTCTCCCGTCTACGCCCTCTTCCCGGACCGAACCGTGGGTTACGTCCATGGCGGCCGGGAAATCTTCCTCAAGGCGGAAAAGATCGTCATCGCCGCGGGCGCTGCGGAAAATCCCCTGGCTTTTCCGGGGAGCACGCTCCCGGGCGTCATGGGCGCCGGCGCCGCCCAGACGATGATCAATGTCCACCGGGTCCTGCCCGGCAAAAAGGTCCTGATGATCGGTTCGGGCAATGTGGGACTGATCGTCGCCTATCAATTGATGCAGGCGGGCGCCGACGTGGCGGCCCTGATCGAGGCGGCAACCCAGATCGGCGGGTACGGGGTCCATGCCGCCAAGATCCGCCGGGCGGGCGTTCCCATCCATCTCTCCCACACGGTCAAGCGGGCTCTGGGCAAAGACCATGTGGAATCGGTGGAGATCGTGGCGCTCGACTCCCACTGGCAGCCCGTGGCCGGCTCGGAAAAGATCCTGGGGGTGGACACGGTGTGCGTCGCCGTGGGCTTGACCCCGCTGACGGAGCTTGCCTGGTTGATGGGCTGTGAATTTGCCTTTGTCCCCGGTCTCGGGGGGCATGTGCCGAAGCATGACCTGAACATGGAGACGACCGTCCCGGGCGTCTTCATCGCCGGCGATATTTCGGGCGTGGAGGAGGCGAGCACCGCCATGGAGGAGGGGCGCCTCGCCGGAACGGCCTGCGCCGAAGCCCTGGGGCTTCTGGATGGCCAAAAGGCCCTGGAACTCAAGACCGTCATCCGGGAGCGCATGAACGCCCTGCGGACCGGGCCTTTCGGCGAGGGGCGCAGGAGAGCCAAAGAGTGTCTTATCGGTCTGTCTCTGGAGGGGCAGGCATGAAGAGCGGCATCAAGTATACGGGCATCCCTTCCGAGGAGGAGCTCCGGGCGAGCCCGGGCGCACCGAGCCGGGAGCGGCTGGAGCAGGGGCCCGTGGCCTTCATCGAGTGCGTCCAGGATATCCCCTGCAATCCCTGCGAAGAGGCCTGCCCCTTCGGCGCGATCACGGTAGGGGAGCCGATCACCAATCTTCCGGAGCTGCACGGCGACAAATGCACCGGTTGCGGGGTGTGCATTGCGCAGTGCCCCGGTCTTGCGATCTTCAAGGTTCATCTCCATTACACGGAGACCACGTCGCTCGTCGAATTTCCCTACGAGTACTACCCGCTGCCTCGCAAGGGGGATCGCGTGCCCTGCGGCGACCGGCAGGGAAAGTATGTAGCGGACGGCCGGGTGGTGAGCGTGAAGAACGCCAAGGCCCATGACGGCACGGCCGTTGTCGGTGTGGAGGTTCCCAAGGCCTGTTATCTGGAAGTCAGGACCATCTGCCGGAAGGAGTGGAGCCGACATGGCTGAAAACAGGGAAACAATCTACATCTGCCGGTGCGAGGAGGTGACCCGGGAGGAGATCGAACAGGCCATCCGGGATGGGGCGACTACCATCGCGGGCGTCAAGAAGAGAACCCATGCGGGCATGGGCCTCTGCCAGGGCAGAACCTGCCGGAAACTCATCGCCAACATGCTGGCCTGCAGCCGGGACCCGGCCAATATCCTCCCTTCGACCTTCCGTCCCCCCGTCCGCACCGTCCGGATCGACGAAATCGCCCAGGGGGATGAGGAATGACCGGTAAAGCGGACGTGATCGTGGTCGGCGGGGGGGTCATCGGCGCCTCCGTGGCCTATCAATTGGCCAAGAGGGGTCAAAAGGTCATTCTGGTGGAAAAGAGAGACCTTGCCTCGGGGGCCTCCGGCTCCTGCGATACCAGCATCTTCCTGCAGTCCAAGAATGCCGGGATCCATTTGGAACTCGCCCTGGCCAGCGCCGAAATCTTCAAGGGCTTGCGGAATGAGCTTGAGCACGATATCGAATACCACAACAAGGGCGGCATGATCCTCATCGAAACGGC
>JAQUQF010000175.1 GCA_028749105.1 Acidobacteriota bacterium
TGCGTCGGCTCCCTGGTCACCTCGCCGTTTTCAGGCTGGCGGCGATTTTTTTCAACGGCAACTGGCGGCTGACGATCAGCGCCAGAAAGTAAAACGCCAAATAGGCTGCCGGCAGCGCCAGAAGCCCGATCCCGGCGCCGGGAAGCCAGCCCCTGGCAAGAATGAAGTAGGCCAGGGTCAGCAGGGCCGGCAGCAGATGAAAGCCCAGGGCTTCCCCGGCATAATGCCAGAAAGGGATGGCGAAGATCTTTTTCACCTCGTACACCACCAGCAGCACTCCCGGCACGATCGAAAAGAGGACGGCCCAGGCGGCGCCATAGACGCCGAAGAGCATCAGCCCCAGCGGCACGGAAAGGAGGAACAGAAAGAGGATGGACAGCGAAAAAAAGCTGATGACCCTGGCAAAGCCGAGCCCCATCGTGATCAAGTTGGGGATCATCGTCAACGATCCCAGCAGCGAAACCAGCGCCAGCAGGGACAAGACCGGGGCCGCCCGGTCGGCGAAGGCCCTTCCCATCCAGGCAACCAGTATCGGCATGGCGAAAGCGGCCATGGCCAGGTTGACCGGGACGGCGATCGCCGCCGCCAGGCGCGAGCCCCGGACCAGGACGCCATTGATTTTTTCCCGGCCGGCCGCGATCGATATTTCGCTGGCATAGGGAAAAATGACCGCCGTCAGCGTGGAGATGAGCCCCGTGACGCCGTTGGTCAGCCGCAGCGGGATGGCGTAGAGCGGCACGGCCGCCGGTCCAAGGAAAAAGCTGACGATGAAGACCAGGACATAATTGCAGAAAAAAGTGCTGATCCGGGAGATGAAGATGTAGCCGCTGAACCCGAGCAGTTTCCTGAAATGGACCGGATCAAAGGCGGTGAACAGGACGAGCGCGGGGAGGTTTTTTTTCATCAGCACGAAGAATACCAGGCAGTTGACGATGGAAAAGGCCGCCGTCACGGCGACGGCCGACGTGATGCCGCCGCCGGCAAGCAGGACGAGCACGATGCCGGCATTCATCGCCAGGTTGGTCGCGATCGTGGTCCGCGAAGTCAGGTCGTAACGCTGCAGCCCCATCAGCACCGACATGAACGTGCCCGAGATCATGGTGAACAAGAATGCGACAGCGCACAACCAAAGGCTTGTCTGGGCCGCGGCCAGGGCACCCGGCGGCACCTTGAGCAGAAGCAGCAGCCGCCTGGAAAAAACGACCAGCAGCGCCATGCCGGCGCCGCCCAGCAGCATCTGCACCCAGAGCGCCGCGCTGACCGATCGATTCAAGGCCTGGGCATCCCCCCGCGCCTTCAATTCGGCCACGAACTTGATGACCCCCTGCCCAAGCCCCAGATCGGCCAGCACGGAATAGCCGATGATGTTCACCAGCAGGATATAAATGCCGTATCCGTCCAGGCCCAGGTGGCGGACCAGCAAGGGGATCATCAGCAGCTGAACGGCGCTGTTGATCGCCCAGCTTGACGAATTGAAGAAGCTGTTGCGCAGAAGCCGGCGCTTGGCGTTTTCAGCCCCATCTTTTCCATCCGGCGCGCTTGGGATTATTCCTGAAAGGGCTGGATCGGCATTCTATTTCAAAGCCGGCTCCTGGCGCGTTTTTCTGTACCACTCGATGGTCCGCCGCAGACCGTCGGCGAATGTCGTGCGCGCCGCGAAGCCGAATTCGGCTTTGGCCTTTGAGACATCGAGCATGCGCCGCGGCTGGCCATCGGGCTTGCCGGCATCCCAGACAATCTTCCCGACAAAACCGGTGAGTGTGACAATGAGTTCCACCAAATCACGGATGGTTATTTCAAAGCCGGCGCCAAGGTTGACCGGCTCAGGCTTGTCATAGCGCTCGGCAGCGAGGGCGATCCCCTCGGCGGCGTCATCGACATAGAGGAACTCACGCGAGGCATTGCCCGTGCCCCAGACACGGATCTCGCTTTGCCCCGCCTCCATGGCATCGATGCATTTCCTGATCAGGGCCGGGATGACGTGCGAGCTGCGCGGATCGAAATTATCGCCAGGGCCATAGAGGTTCACCGGCATGAGGAATATGGAGTGGAAGCCGTATTGTTGCCGGTAGGCCTGCGATTGGACCAGGAGCATTTTTTTGGCCAGGCCGTAGGGCGCGTTGGTCTCCTCGGGATAACCGTCCCACAGGCTCTCTTCGCGGAACGGGACGGGAGTGAACTTCGGGTAGCAGCAGATCGTCCCCAAGGCGACGAACTTTTCGATCCCCCGCAAATAGGCTTCGTGCAGCAGATGGATGCCCATGACGGCATTGTCATAAAAAAATTGGCCGGGATTCTCACTGTTGGCGCCGATGCCGCCAACGATGGCGGCCAGGTGGATGATGAGCTCCGGCCTCTGGTCGATGAACATTTTTTCGATCCCGGGCAACGTGCGCAGGTCGTATTCCGGGAGATCGGCGATCGCCACATGGCGGCAGCCCCAGGCGTTTTTCAGCTTTTCCCCGAGGGCCCGCCCCAGGAAACCCTTGCCCCCGGTCACGGTGATCCGCTTGTCCTTGAGATCGATCATGGTTGCCATCCGGCTGCGGTGATTTCTTTTCTTCCCACTATTTTTCCCCCAGTGGCCATGAGTGGTTCGCGGGTAACTTAGCATACAGGGAGGGGTCCTGTCAAACCCGGGCGACGCGGAAACATTTGTCAATGCGGCTCCTGCGGCCATTTTTATTGGAAGCGATTTTCCTTTCCCGGCGTTTTTGTTTAGAATGGGGCCATGCGTTCAAAGGCAGACTCGGTCCGCGATGCCGCAATGGGCTTCGCGATCTCTCCCGGGAAGGCGCTGTTGCTGTCGGCGGCCGCGGTCCTGGGGCTCGGGCTGCTGCTGCGGGTGCTGTTCCTGGGAAATGTTTTTCAGAGCTCGGACAATGCCGCCCTGGCCAGCCGCATCGTCAGCCGTCCCGGTTACAGCTGGATGTGGCGCGAATACTTCGGCGTGATGATCAATTTCCTGGTCAAGGTCTGGGCCGCGGCGCTCAGCGCCCTGGGGATCACGCTGACGGAGACCCTCTGGAAATTGCCCGTGGCCATTGCCGGCAGCCTGCAGGCCCCGCTGCTCCTGCTGTTCCTGCGCCGACTGGGCTGCTCTTCATTCAGCGCCTGGAGCGGAGCGGCCATGTCGGCGCTCCTCCCCATCCATGTCATGTGGTCGCGCTTTCCCTGGGGATACGAGATCCTGGGCGTCTTTTTCTGCACCATGGCCCTTTGGGCGCTCCTCCGCTTCTGGCAGGCGCCCGGCCGCAAAACAGGGCTTCTGGCATCCCTGGCCGTCGGCCTGTACCTCATCAGCCACGGCTTCATCATCCCCTTCATCCCGTCATTCATCATCGCTCTCCTGCTCTTTGCCCCGGATAAAACAGGCTCATTTTTCTCCCGCATTTACAGCGGAGTGATTTGTTGCAGCAAGAACTACGTCTGGCTCTTTCCCCTGCTCTTTTCCCCGCTTTGCCTCTATCCACTGGCTCACACACTAAGCAAAAAAACCCGCCTTGGTTTCTACCTGGGCGATCACTTTTCCGGCCTGCTGGCCGATACGGGGATCTTTTTCCTGGCGCTGCTGCTTCTGGCCGCGCTCGCCTATGGGGCATCCGCGAAGATCCGCTCCCAGCCGATCATCACCCTGTTCGGCTTCACGGCCTGCGCCTACCTGGCCCCCCTGTTCCTCGGCACGCCCCCGGGAGTGACCATTGCGCGCGATTATCTCCTGATGGGCATATATTTCTGGATGCTTTTCGCCATCCTGGTCCTCGACAGGCTGCTGGCGCAAAAAGCGCCCGGACGCTGGCTGTGGTCAATTTGCCTTGCCTGCACCCTGTGGGGCAACGTCAACCAGTTCTTTCTGAGCGGCCGGGGCTGGGATCCCTCGCGGATCGAGGTATTTCGCGGCGCCTGCGACCCGGACCCGGGCAGCAAGGCAGCCGGCTACCTTGTCCAGAAGCATTTGCCCCAGAACTCGACGCTTCTGGTCCTGCACCGCAACATCGAGCCCCCGAACCTCCTCTACTATTTCAGGCGCCAGGAGATCTCCTTTTATGACCTGGACCTGGCTCAAAGCCGGGAAGCGTATCTGGCCATCCGCAAAAAGGCCGATGTGGTGATCGCCGACAGGGAGCAGGCGGCCTTGATCAGCGGCGATCCCCGCTTCACGCTTCGCATTGTATTGCGTTCGCAAAATATCCCGCGTCTCTGGCTGTTCAGCCGCCGCGAGATCCCCTTTCCCGAGTTGGATTCGGAGACCCGGCCATTCAACCGCCTTTTTGACCGGGAGTTTTCCTGGAAAGTGCCTTTTATTTGAACAAGCAAGCAGTTCGCGGCTGCAGCTGCCGCAGCCTGTTCCCGGTAACGGCTACTCGGCCCGTACCGCCAGGTGCGAGGCCGGGTCGTTGGAGGCGTTGTTGGCCGAAGCGCCGAAGCACATCACGCTGCCGCTTCCCGATGTCGGCCGCACCCTCAGGATCACGTTGTCATATGAGGTTCCGGGAT
>JAQUQF010000009.1 GCA_028749105.1 Acidobacteriota bacterium
GCAGTTGCCTGTTGCCGTGACAAAGATATCGGCGTGGGGCAGCGCATCTTCCACCGTCATCACTTCGTAACCGGCCATCAGGGCTTGCAGCGCGCAGATGGGATCGATCTCGGTGACGATGACGCGCGCGCCGAATCCCCGCATCGACTGGCCGCAGCCCTTGCCCACCTCGCCGTAGCCGCACACGACCACGATCTTGCCCGCGACCATGACGCCGGTGGCGCGCTTCAGCCCGTCGGCGAGCGACTCGCGGCAGCCGTAGAGGTTGTCGAACTTGGACTTGGTCACCGAGTCGTTGACGTTGATGGCCGGGAACAGGAGGCTGCCCTCGGCCTGCATCTGGTACAGGCGGTGCACGCCGGTCGTGGTTTCTTCGGAAACGCCGCGGATGCGCTGGCTGATGCGCGTCCATTTCTGGGGGTCGTGTTCATGCGCTGCGCGCAGCCGCTGCCAGATAACGGCCATCTCCTTGTTTTCCGGGGTGTTTTTCAGCAGGCCGGGATCGTTTTCGGCCTTCACCCCCTGGTGGACCAGGAGCGTGGCGTCGCCGCCGTCATCGACGATCAGGTCGGGGCCAGAGCCGTCGGGCCAGGTCAGCGCCTGTTCGGTGCACCACCAGTATTCATCCAGCGTCTCGCCTTTCCAGGCGAAGACCGCCGCCTTGCCGGCCTTGGCAATGGCAGCGGCGGCGTGGTCCTGGGTGGAGAAGATGTTGCAGGAGGCCCAGCGCACGTCGGCGCCCAGCTCGACCAGGGTCTCGATGAGCATGGCCGTCTGAATGGTCATGTGCAGGCTGCCGGTCACCCGCAGCCCTTGCAGCGGCTTGAGCGGGCCGTACTTGGCGCGGATGGCCATCAGTCCCGGCATCTCGGCGCGGGCCAGGTCCATTTCCCTGCGGCCCCATTCGGCCAGGGAAAGGTCGGCGACTTTATACGGCAGATGGCGGTCCTTGTCGGTTGTCTTCATGTCAGCCTCCGGGGATGATGAACGCATGAAGGAATTACTTTTTGGCCAGGGCTTTCAGCTCATTGACCTTGTCCAGTTTCTCCCAAGGGAATTCATTGCGGCCGAAGTGGCCGTTGGAGGCGGTTTGCTTGTAGATCGGCCGCTTCAGCTTGAGCTCGCGCAGGATGTCGCCGGGCTTGAGCGGGAAGACCTTGCGGATCATGGCCGTGATCTTCTCCTCGCTCAGTTTGCCGGTGCCGAACAGGTTGACATTGATCGAGACCGGCTCGGCCACGCCGATGGCATAGGCCAGCTGGACTTCGCATTTCCTGGCCAGACCGGCGGCCACGACGTTCTTGGCGATGTAGCGGGCCACGTAGGCGCCGGAGCGGTCGACCTTGCTCGGGTCCTTGCCGGAGAAGGCGCCGCCGCCGTGACGGCCCATGCCGCCGTAGGTGTCGACGATGATCTTGCGCCCGGTCAGCCCGGCATCGGCGTAGGGGCCGCCGACGACGAACTTGCCGGTGGGGTTGATGTAGAACTTGGTGTCGGGGGTGAGCCACTTGCCGCAGACAGGCTTGACCACGTGGCGGATAATGTCCTTTTCGATGCGGGCGTGGCTGATCTTGTCGTCATGCTGATTGGAAACGACCACGGCGGTGATGTGCCGGGGCCTGCCGTTCTCGTATTCCACGGTCACCTGGGCCTTGCCGTCGGGACCGAGATAGGGGATCTTCCTGTTCTTGCGCACCTGGGCCAGCCGCGCCGTCAGCTTGTGGGCCATGGCGATGGGCAGGGGCATGTAGTTGGCGGTCTCGCTGGTGGCGTAGCCGAACATCATGCCCTGATCGCCGGCGCCCTGCTCGTGGCTGCGGGAAGCATCCACGCCCTGGGCGATGTCGGGGGACTGCTCCTCGATGTGCACCAGCACGGCGCAGGTTTCATATTCGATGCCGTAGCGAGATTCCGTGTAGCCGATCTCCTTGAGGGTCTGGCGCACGATGGTCGGTATATTGACGTAGGCCTTGGTGGTCAGCTCGCCGGCCACCAGCACCATGCCGGTCTTGGTCAGCGTCTCGATGGCGACGCGCGAGTCCGGGTCCTGCGCCAGGCAGGCGTCGAGAATGCTGTCAGAAATCTGGTCGCAAACCTTGTCCGGATGCCCGGCGCAAACTGATTCCGATGTGAACAGATATTTCCCCTTGATCATTTTCACCTCCAGGGAGATTGCCTTGAATGAATGAAGTTCAATCTTAACAAATCAGGTCATATATGTCAATTAAAAAACTCTGGCGTCACCCCATTTTTAATCATACCCCCTCCATTTTTCATGAACCGACTCGGAGGATTCACTCATCTGCCTGATCCGATAATGAAAAGGGCCTACTTTGCTGGAGGATGAGCAGGCCTTCCTGGACGGCCTGCGGGATCCGTGTCTCCAGGGTCGAGAAATCCTGGTCTGGATTCAAGGCGGGGCCCGCTTGGAAGCCAAGCCATCCATTGCGGCCGCTACCTTTCACCAGATAAAGACCATGATCTGCCAGGTCCACGATCTTCTCCCAGGATGCCCAGGTGGGGAAATGCTCCATGAAGGGGTAGGCGGCGAATCCGATAGAGCACGTGCAGCGGAGCACGAGGTTGCCTTCGATGAGAAAGGAATGTGCCTCTACGGCCGTCCGCACTCGCTCGGCCACCCGCATGGCCTCCGTGCGCGAGGTGTCCCTGGCCAGCAAGAGGAATTCCTCGCCACCCCAGCGGACGATCGTGTCCGAATCGCGCATGACTCCCCGCAAAACTTCGGCCATCTGGATCAGTACCGCGTCTCCGGCCGGGTGCCCGTAGGTGTCGTTGACAGCCTTGAATTTGTCCAGGTCGACGAGGAGGAACACGAGATCGATGTTCTCCCTCGACGCGTCCGGGAGGTACTCTCGGTTCACGCGCAGGACCCGAGCCAGGTCTTCCTTGATGCCCAAGGAAAGGAACCGACGATTGCGAAGACCGGTGAGCGGATCCGAGAGACTTTGTTCCTTGAGGGCGAGATTGGAGTCGGCCAGTGCCTGATTGGCTTTCTCCAGTTCGATGGTGCGTTCGGCAACGAGGGCGGCTAGCGCGGTCTTGGCCGCTTGGAGTTTTCGCACCCGCCAGCTTACGAGTAGAGCCACCAGACCAATGCCCATCAGCAATTCAAAGCCATAGAACCACCAGGTGTGCCACCAGGCGGGCAAGACTTCCAGATTCAAAGTGGTGGCAGGTCCGAAAGGCGAGCCGGCCCGAGCGACCCGGACCTCGAAGCGGAAGCGTCCACCTTGCAGGGCCGGGTACCTCGCCTGTTGAACTTCGGTAGGGTGCCAGTCATCCTCGAGGCCAACTAGACGTACTTCATACCGTAGGTTTCGTTCGTCCAAGTAGGTGGGGGTGGCGAAGCGGAACTCAATGGACGCAAAAGGATGAGGTATGGGCGGGATGGTCCCAAAGGGTGCCAGGTGCGACTCCTTACCGTCGTCATAGCGCAGGATCCTCGGAGCCGGTACCGGCCGCAGTTCGGGAAGCTGGTCGGCACGAATACGGGTGATGCCGTTGGAAGTGCCAACCCAAACGCCGCCGTCACGATCCACGGTGAAGGCGTTCAGGTTGCAATCCTCCGTCGGGAGCCCTTCCTCGATCCCGAATCGTCGGAATTCACCGTTCTGCAATCGGTTCACGCCGCGGTCCGTGGTGATCCATAAGGCTTGGTCCTTTCCCTGTCCTGCGGCGTAGACGAGGTTCGAGGTCAACCCGGTCGCCAGGTCCAAGTGGCCGAGAACGACCAGGCGGCCATCCTTGAGATCAAGGTGGGTGATGCCGTTGGGCTCCACGTACCACGCCCAGGCGCTTCCGTCGTCCATGAAGGCCAGCCCGCGCACCTTGGCGTTCCGCAGGCCCCCAGCTGGGGTAAGAAAGCGCCAACGGGAGTCCTCGAGACAGGCAATCCCCGAATTTCCCGCAATCCAAATGCGCCCCCTGGCATCCGTGTAAAGGGCCCGGGGTCCGATGGTCTGTACCCCCGGATAAATATCCATGATGGGCGTGAGGCGCTGTGTTTTGCTGTCATAGCGCATCATGTTCTGGCCGCCGAGCAAGCTGAACCAGGCATGGCCGTCTCCATCCGTGGATACACGCATGGCCCGGCCTGAAACCTCGAAGCCGGCAAGGGTCGAGAGCCTGCCTCCCGTGCCGAGAATGGCCGGGGGGCCATTGAGGTTGGCGAGCCACAGGTTTCCTGCCGGATCCTGGTCGATGGAGAGGATGCTCATGCCTTCGCTGCCCCGGATCCGTTCCCAGCCTTTGGCGCCCAGGCGTGCGAGCCCATCGCCGGTACCCGCGAAGAGAGTCCCGGCTCGATCTTGAAAGACGGACCACACCACGTCGCTCGGCAGGCCCTCCTGCTGGGTGTAGGCCGTGACGCAACCCTGACCCAGTTGACGATACAGGGAAGATGCGAAAAGCCAGAGACTTTTCTCCCGGTCCTGGAAGACTCCCTGGATGTGGCGGGATGGCATCCCTTCCCTTGGGCCAAGGACTTCACGGGAACTGCCGCGTACCCGCAACGCTCCTTCCAGCGTGGGGATCCATACGGAGCCGTCCTGGCCAGCGGAAGCGGACGCACCACTATAGTGAGCTCCGGGCATCCATGCCGAACGGTCCTCGAACCGGTCGTTTCCAGCTGGCTTCACTGCCAGATGGTTCCCGTTAACCACCCAGAGGTTTCCTTCTCCATCCACCTGGAGAGGTCCTGGCAGGAAATCCAGTCCCTCCTCCGCTCCATACCGAATCCAACGGCCGTCGAAAAGGCGCTCATGGATGATCGAATCGCTGGCAACGAAAAGACTTCCCGTCCGTCCGGCCAGGACTTGGCTGATGGGTCCCGGGGGGCATCCGGGAATGGGGGCCAAATCCGTATCCGCTTTCTGGTAAAGCACGGTGCTTGGCCCGGCAACCACCAGGCGCCCGTTTCTGTCCAGTTCCATGGAGGAGATGTGGCCTTTCCAAGGCCGGCCTTCCACGGTCACGGGAGAGGCCTTGCCATTGCGGAACCAGGCGAGACCCAGCGAGGTCCCCAGCCAGAAACCTCCTCCAGTGTGGGGGAGGATCCGAGTCACCCAATCGGAGGGAAGGCCATCCTCAGTGCCCCAGCGGGTTGTGGTGTTGCCGTCGTAACGGAACAACCCATTCTCGGTGCCCATCCAGAGAAATCCGTCTTCGTCCTGACTGAGGGCGTGAATGGCTGAACTTGGAAAACCCTGATCCCGGCCATAAGTCCGGAAAGCGTAACGGCCCGGGTGGGGCTGGATCTGTGGTTTCTGCGGCCTCGTATTCCGGGTTTGCGGGGGTGCAGCAGCGGCGCAACAAACCGCAGCGAGCAGAATCAGGAGACAAGGACTGTGAACATTCAACCAACCCCTCCTATTTTTTTTGGATTTTCCCATTTCGGATGGTGTTTTTCAAGAACCCTGGTTTCGACGCGATCTTTTGGGGCATAGCGAACTGCGATTCCCCGTATGACCGGAGGGATGCCTGAAGTGGTGCAGAGCCATGTCAACGCCGCTCGAGCAGTCGGGACCTCCCAAGGTTTCAATAGCCGATGGCGCAGCCGTCCTTGCGCGACTCGCTGGCGCCGATGAGTATGCGGCGGTCCCAATCGAGCCAGATGCCCTGATAGCCCCCGAACTCGGAGGCGCTGCGGCCCACCTTGTGGCCGCGGCGGACCAGCTCGCGAACGACCTCGGGCTCGATGCCGCTCTCGAGAAAGAGGGTGCCGCCGTCGGCCATCCGTGAACCGTCGGGCTCAGAGGAACCGGCATGGCGGAAGCGCGGGGCGTCGCCCGCCTCCTGCAGGTTCATGCCGAAGTCGATGATGTTGCACAGAATTTGGACATGCCCCTGCGGCTGCATGTCGCCGCCCATGACTCCGAATGAGAAGACCGGCTTGCCGGCGCGGGTGACGAAGCCGGGGATGATGGTGTGAAAAGGGCGCTTGCCGGGTGCGAATGCGTTGGGGTGGTCCGCCTCCTGCAGGTTGAACAGGGCGCCGCGGTCCTGCAGGCAGAAGCCCAGGCCGTCGGGTACCAGCCCTGAGCCGAAGCCGACGTAGTTGCTCTGGATCAGCGAGACAGCGTTAAAGTCCTTGTCGACCACGGTGAGGTAGACGGTGTCGCCCTTTTCCAGGCGCGGATCGCCGGCCGGCAACGAGACGCTGGCATGCTCGGGATTGAACAGTTCCAGGCGCTTCCTGGCGTAGGCGGGGGAGATGAGGGCGGCATAGTCGAAAGGGGCGAAGCGCGGGTCGGCGTAAAAGCGGGCGCGGTCCTCGTAAGCGATCTTCTTGGCCTCGACCAGGGCATGCAGGTAGGCGGCCGAGTTGTGGCCCATGGCCCGCAGATCGAAATTTTCGAGCAGGCGCAGCATCTGCAGGACGGCCATTCCTTGGCCGTTGGGCGGGAGTTCCCACACGTCGTAGCCGCGGTAGCCGACGCTCATGGGCTCGACCCACTCGGGCTGGAAGGAGGCGAAATCCTCGCGGGAAAAAAAGCCGCCGGCCTTCCGGGAATAGGCGACGATCTTCTCGGCCAGCTCGCCCCTGTAGAAGGCATCGCGGCCCCGGGCAACGAGGATGCGGTAGGTGGCGGCAAGCTCGGGGTTGCGAAAGATGTCGCCCTTGGCGGGAGGGCGCCCGTCCGGGGCGTACAGCTTCTGGAAGTTGTCGTAGCCGGCAAAGATCTTCAGCGCGCGCTGCCAATAGAAAGCGATCAGCTCCGACAGCGGGAAGCCCTCCTCGGCATAGGCGATGGCAGGGGCGAGGACCTTGCCCATTGGTAGCCGCCCGAAGCGGTCGTGCAGGGCAAACCAGCCGGCCACACAGCCGGGGACGGTCCATGGCAGGGGGCCTTTTTCCGGCATTTTCCCAATCCCTTTCTCGCGGAAATAAGCGAGCGCGAGGGCCGCCGGCGCCGGGCCGCTGGCGTTCAATCCATAAAGCTTCCCGGCCTTGCTGTCCCAGACGATGGCGAAGAGGTCGCCGCCGATGCCCGATCCCGAAGGCTCCATCAGGCCCAGGGCGGCGTTGACCGCGATGGCGGCGTCGACGGCGCTGCCCCCTTTTTTGAGGATGTCGACGCCCACCTGCGCGGCCAGCGGCTGGCTGGCCGCCACCATGCCGTTGCGGCCGATGACCTCCGAGCGGGTGGCGAACATGCGCCCGGTCAAGCGATCACTTCCCGGCAGGGGAACGCAAAGCAGTGCGATGGCCGCCGCCAGTATTTTTTTCATTTTTCCTCCATGTCATGAACGGATTATACGCCGGCCGTTATTTCACGGCAAACGGCCGCTGCGTCATATGGAAAAAATTGTATGGTTGTGCTATACATTTAATTGATCGATAATTGGTTTCAAGGAGGGAACGCATGAAAAAATTCGGCCGTCCGCTTTGCATCGTTTCAATATTTCTGCTGGTCCTGATTGCCATTGCCTGCGCCGTCAACCCGGTGAGCGGCAAGAAAGAGCTGATGCTCTTCTCGGAAAAGCAGGAGATCGCCATGGGCCAGGAGACCGACCAATCGATCCGCCAGCAGTTTGGCGTCTACGAGGACAAGGCTCTGAACGAGTATGTCAACACGATAGGCCAAAGCATGGTGCCGCAGTCGCACCGCCCGAACCTGAAGCACCATTTCGCCGTCCTGGACACCGCAGTGGTCAATGCCTTCGCCGCCCCAGGCGGCTACATCTACGTCACGCGCGGCATCCTGGCGCTGATGAACAGCGAGGCCGAGCTGGCCGCCGTCCTGGGCCACGAAATGGGCCACGTCGCCGCCCGCCACTCGATGGCCCAGATGAGCGGCCAGATGCTGGCCCAGATCGGCCTCGTTGTCGGCAGCGTGGTGAGCAAAGATATCCGCAAGTTTTCCGGGTTGGCCAGCGTCGGCATGCAGCTGCTCTTCCTGAAGTTCAGCCGCAGCGACGAATACCAGGCCGACGCGCTGGGCATCCGCTACGCGCGCCAGGCCCAGTATTCGCCGGGCGAGATGCTGCGCTTCTTCAGCGCCCTGGAGAACATGAGTGCCGAGTCAAGCAGCCAGAAGATCCCGACCTTCCTCTCCACCCACCCCATGCCCGCGGACCGCATCGCCAAGGTGAAGGAGCAGATCTCCAGCCAGGACGTGCGACTGGCCGTCAAGCAGGAAGATTACCTGCGCCGCATCGACGGCATGGTGTATGGTGACAACCCCCGCCAGGGCTTTGTCGAGAACGGCGTTTTTTACCATCCGGAGATGGCTTTTCAGTTTGCGGTTCCTGGCAATTGGGTCGTGGACAACACTCCGGCCCAGGTGGCGATCAGCGAAAAGGAAGGCCGGGCGGCCCTGCTGCTGCAGGCCGAGACCAGCAGCCAGGACCTTGACCAGTATCTGATTGCCAAGGCCCAGGGATTCGGCCAGGCCAAGCTGTTGAAAGAGACCAGCGACCCGGTCAACCGTTTCCCTTCCCGGCATGCCTATTTCCAGGTTCCCCAGGAACAGGGTGAGCCGCTGGCCGTCCGCCTGTCCTGCATCCGCAAGGACGGCTTGATCTACTCGTTCATCGCCCTGAGCACCTACAGCACCGCCAACACCTACCAGCCGGTGCTGGAACGCGCCATCCTCTCGTTCAAGGGACTCAGCGATTCCAAGTACCTGAACCGCAGCCCCGATCGCATCTCTCTGGTTCGCCCCGATGGCCATCAGACCTTCCAGTCCATTCTGGCCAAGTCCGGCGTCGACCGCACCCATTGGAAGCAGCTGTCGGTGTTCAACTCGATCGGCCTTGAAGCCGTCCCCGAGTCGGGGCGGCTGGTTAAAATGCTGAAGTGAGGTTGAGTACTCTTTTGTAGACGCGGGTTGCATCTGATCGGCCCGGGTGCCGATCCAGTGTCCCAAAATGGGACAGCTCAGGTCAAAAAAGCGTGTACTGGCGCAGGTTTTGAGAGGAATTTGCCTTGTCCCAAAATGGGACAGCTTGCCGGCTGGTCAAAAAACTTCTTCTATCGGGATTTTCGGGAGCCGCTCGCATCCCGACTGTCCCATTTTGGGACACCCGGGCGAGAGATCTGGGCTGCTCCTCCCGACACTCATGTTAAAAAACCAAACCCTATCGGTCATTTAGAGCAACGGCTCAGGGTTGGCAGTATTTATGCATGATTGTTGGCATGAAAAGGAAAGGAAGATGGACGCAATGAACGCGGCCATGGATGGCGCCCGGTTGCAGCCCGCGATTCGGGGCAAGATCGCCGATTCACTCAATTATCCGGTGGCCTCCGCCCGGATCCGCTTGTGCGGCTCCAGGCTGGGCGCAAAGCGCTCCACTCTCACCGGCTGTGCAGGGTCCTTCATGTTCAACCGCGTCCCCCCAGGCGTTTATACCCTGGAAGTGGACTGTTCGGGTTTCGGCAAGCTGGTGCAGCGGGGGATCGCCGTCCAGGAGCATTCGATCACCGGCCTCGATCTGAAGATGGACTTCAAGGAGGACACGCGCACGCTGGAACTGCGGGCGCTCTCGCTGGAATACGTCAACGACCTCAACGGCAGGGTGGTTGACAATGAACCCGAGCCGCCAAGCCGTTGTCTGGGTGATGTGGTCGCCGAGTTGTCCCTGGGCAAGGCTCTGTTCAATCCCCCGGCAACGATGAGAGTCGGCCGCCGGCTTACCGTCGAACTCGGAATCTATCAGAACGTGAAGGAAGCGATCGCGCAGCGGCTCTTGGAACGGAAGGCCGACCTGTCCGGCTGTGTGCCGATCCAGGTCGCGTTATGCGCCGACCTGCAGGCGGCGGGCTGTCTGGTCCTGCCCAAGAGCCTGCCACGGGTGGAGATCGACGGGGCCCGCTACGTGGATTGGCGCTGGGAGATCCTGCCCCAGGTCGCCGGACGCGGACTGATCCGGCTCGGCCTGCGCGCCCAAGTGGCCGTAACCGGACTCGGCGGCTGGGAAAAATGTCTTCTGGCCCTGGATCGCAATGTCCTGATTCGCAAAAGCCGCCTGCTGTCGCTGCAGCGGACATTGAAAAAAATCACCGGCGGGGAGGCTTTGTTTGGACATTCTGATCGTTGAAGATGAAGCGATCCTGGCGCTGACTTACATGCAGTGCCTGCAGGAGCTCGGCATCCGCGATGTCGAGCATGCATTCTGCGCCGATGAGGCCCTGCGGGCCGTTGAACGCTCGCGGCCGAAGTTGATCCTGCTCGACATCAAGCTGGGAGACGGACGTGACGGCATTGAGGTCGCGAAGATCGTGCGCCGCCGGTACGACGTGCCGATCGTTTTCATTTCGGCCTTCGTCGACATGAAAACCCTGAATCGGGCCTGGAGCGTGCACCCGGCGTATATCCTGAAAAAGGATGGGCAGTACAACGTACTGAAAGCGGTCGTGACGGAGCTTCTGGAGCTATGACGAGAGCATCCGGGGAGCGATTCCCTGGGTGATTTCAATAAAAAAAAGGAGGAAATGATGAAAACAAAATCTCTCAAGCTGGTAATGGGCATTGTCCTGGTCTTTTTTACCATTCTTTGCCTGAACGCGGTCATTGCCATGAACGATCCCGTGGCGCCATTCCAAGGGAACACCAGCGCTCAAGTTGGAGACTTGATAACCGAAAGCGCCTCCGAACTGCTGCAATCCGCATCGGAGGCGTTCCTGTTCCTGAATGAGGTCGAAATTGCTGAAAAGAGCGGGCTGAATGTCAGCGCTGCCCTTCAGCGCGTGGACATGGCTCTGGGTAGGGTGGAGCAGGCCAGGCGCCTGTTCAAGGACATCATTTCCCTGGGCAATGAAGCGGGCTATGAAGAAAAACGCATTGCCAAACTGAAGAATTTCTCCTATGACAGTTTTGCCAGGGAGAACGGCCTGAGCATGGAAACCATGAAGGATATTTCGATTTATCTTGAGCGGGGCAATGTCTTGGGCTTTTATCGGCGTCATGTACGAAACCTGCAAATCCTGCAAGATACGCTGGATGGGATCAAGGGCGATCTCCTGGCCGGCCGGCAGTTGCAGCACCAGGTGTTGTGGTCCCTGCTGCAGCAGTATGACAAGACCATGATGTTCGGAAATTACGCATCCATGGTCTTCTACAAGATATAGGCTCCGGGAAAAACAAGCGTTCGATTGTTGCCCGTTGTTTTTTCACTGCGATTTGCTAAGATGAGGCATGCTCGCATTTTTGCGCTTTGAATGGCGGAGAATTTTCTGCGTTAAGAAAAACCTGATCTCTCTCGGCTTCATTTTCCTGTTCTCGACTTATTTTGTCCTGTCGGGAGTTGATGAATACCGGCAATTTTTAAGTGAAAAAAAGATTTTCCTGCGCTACGAAAGGGAGAAGGTCAGCCATGTCGTAAACTACTCCCAATATGGAGGTTTCGGATTCCGCATACTCTTTGAGGCTCCTGCGCTCAACCTGTTTTTCATAAACAGCAATATCCTTCAGGATGTGGAAAGCAATATCGATACGTTTGAAATGATCGAGGTGGAAAGCTCGTTCAAAGGGAACAAGCTCTTTCTAAAGCGAGGCTACTTCAAGGATTTCGCCGGCATGCCCCTCATTTTCGGTTCGTTGTTCATGCTGTATCTGGGCCACGTGGCACTCATTAGTTCGGCGTATCTGCGGTTCATTGCGGTAAACACATCTCTGCTGAAGTACTATGTCATGACCACGATCTCTCGGTTCTTCTGGATGGATCTGTTTTTCATTGCGCTCAGCGTGGGCTTTTTCTATCTGGTTGGATTCTGGGGCATCTTTTTTTCCCGGCAGGAGCAGTCCAATTATTTTTTTTGTCTCCTTTTCCAGATCCTGTTTCTCAATTTTTTCTACCTGCTGGGCCAGCTGATCACGGTCCTTCTGCGATTTCGCAAGATATTTTTTTTCTGGTTTTTCATTGTCTGGTTTGTTTGTGTCTTCCTGTTGCCGGAGATCAACCGGCTTAGCGTATTCAACCAGTCACAGGCCCTGGAATCTGCCGAGAAGGTCAACCTTGAGAAATTTCGCACCTTGATGGCGCTGGAAAAGAAATTTCGTGATTATCTGAAGGAAAATCAATCTGTTCCCCTTGACCAGATCCAGAAAATGCAAAAGAAATTCGCGGTGCAGTACATCAACAGTACCTATTTGGTGAACACCAGCCTGGAATCCCGTTATCTGCGAACGGTTGAAAAAGTGATCGCAGACCATGAGCGGCAAGCGATCCTGTTTCCCACGACATTTTACCAGTTCATGACAGGCGAGATGTCGGGGAAAGGGTATTACGGCTACCTTGACTTCATGGATTATATCATGCAGGTTCGCAACCGCTTTATCCAGTTCTACCTGAAGAAGCGCTATGAAGAGAACAACGCCAAAGTGGAGTCGTTCGTCAAGGGAGACGAGAACGTTTTTCATTCCCACAGCCGCCTGCCGAGAACCTACTGGATCGGAGCCCTGGTGACACTTCTGTATGGGATCATTTTATTTATTCTGACCTTTCGGCCTTTGAAGCGCCAGGTTTTTCAGCCGTGATCACCCTCCGAGGCCTAAACATAAATTGTGAGGACCGCTTCTGGGATTCGCTCGGTTTTGAGGTCGCCGATAGTGAAATCTATTTCCTTCTCAGCCGGGCCGACTGGGGAAGCGATCTCCTATTCCGCGTTCTGAGCGGAACCGATTCATCCGCAACCGGCGCCATCCTTTATGATGGCCGCCCCGCTCGCGACTGGGGAAAAGCGCCGCCCGCCGTGTTCATCGATCGCGTTGCCGATGTCGCCGACTTCGAGACCGAGGCGCGCCTCGGCGACTGGATCGATTTTCTCTGCGCCGGCTTGGGGCTCGATCGGGTCAATCTGTTCAAGACCCTGCTGGTGTGCAATTTTCACGAGCGCTACCTGAAAAAAAAAGTGCGGGACCTCCCCCGGGACGTGTTCCATCAGGTCTACCTGGCCGCCTGCCTGGCCCCCGAGCATAAAAACATCGTCATCAATGATTTCATCCGCGGTGCGGAAAAGGGCTTTGAGCTGAAATTCAACAAGCTGCTGCTGCAGAAGAAGGCATTGGGCAGGGCCATCCTCTATCTGGGCAGCGATATTTTTTACGCATCGGAGATTGCCGACCGCGTGGGCTTCATCAAGAACGGCCGCTTGCTTTTCGAGGCCGATGCCGCCGACCTGAAGGAAATGGACATCAAGGACCTGTACCTGAAGTTCCTGAATTGATGACGGCTTATTTCCTGCGGATGTGCAGTTCGGCCATCTTGCGATACAGCGAAGAGCGGGAGATCTTCAGGATCGCCGCCGCCTGGGTGTAATTGAATTGCGACTGGAGCAGAACCTTCTGGATGTGGTCTTTCTCCACATCGGACAGGGCGGGCTCACGCTGATTGCGGCCGGCGGTCTTGCACGGATGGCTCATCTTGAGCGGCAGGTGCTCGACGCCTATTATTCCCGAGTGGCCGGATGCCGCGAACTTGAAGATGGCGTTCCTCAACTCGCGCACGTTGCCGGGCCAATCGTATGCGGCAAGCAGGCGCCGGGCCTCGGCGCTGATGCTGGCGCTGCGCCGGGAGTTGGCCAGGTTGGCGATGCCCAGGAAATGATCGACCAGGGGCAGGATGTCGGCGCGCCGGCTGCGCAGGGGCGGGATGTGGAGCTTCAATTCGTCGATGCGGTAGAAGAGATCGGCGCGAAAGCGCCCGTGCCGCACTTCCTCCTCCAGGTCCTTGTTGCTGGCGGCCAGGACGCGGATATTGACCTGCACGGCCGTCCGGCTCTTCAGCGGCGTGATCTCGCCGTTCTCCAGGACACGCAGCAGCTTGGCCTGGATGTTCAGGGGGAGATCGCCGATTTCGTCGAGCAGGATGGTGCCGCGGTCGGCCAGGAGGAACTTGCCGGGCGAGTCGGAGTAGGCCCCGGTAAAGGCGCCTTTCTTGTAGCCGAACAGCTCCGATTCGGCGAGATTCTCGGGGATCGTGGCGCAATTGACGGCGATCAGGGGCTGGTCCTTGCAGGCGGAGCTGGCGTGGATGGCCTGGGCCAGCAGCTCCTTGCCCGTCCCTGTTTCGCCGCTGATCAGGATGGAGTGCGACGTGGCGGCGTACTCGCGGGCTGTGCGCAGCAGAGTGGCCATGGCTTCGCTCTGGTACACGAACTTGTCAAAGCCTGCGGCAGCGCCGATTTCCCTCTTGAGATTCTGGCAATCGCTGCGCTCCTGGATGAAGGTGAAGGCGCGCTGCAGGGCCAGGAGCAGGATGTCGGGATTGACCGGCTTCTGCAGGAAATCGTGGGCCCCCTTTTTCATGGCCATGACCGCGGTCTCGATGGACCCGGTGCCGGTCAGCACCACGATGCGGTGGGGATACTGCGGGGCGAACCGCTCCAGGATGTCCATGCCGTTGCCATCGGGCAGGGTCAAGTCGAGCAGCACCAGGTCGAAGACGGCCTGTCCCAGCTGTCGGGTGGCCTCGGTCACGCCGCCGCTTTCGGTGACCTGGAAGCCGTTGCGGGCGAGAAATGCGCGGATCGATTCGCGCAGCGGGGCGTCGTCCTCGACCAGCAGGATGTGTTTGGCATTGTCCACGTTCACCTCGCGGGCAGAACCAGGTTGACCCGGGTGCCCTGTTTGTTGCTGTGTATCTCCAGATCGCCTTTCAGGGTCTTCATGATGCTGTACGAAATGTACAGGCCGAGTCCCGTGCCCTCCTTCTTGGTTGTGAAAAAAGGCTCCAGCACCCTTTCCTTGATGGCTGCGGGGATGCCCGGCCCCGTGTCGCAGACGGCAATGATGTGCCGGGCATTGCGGGGGAGGTCGTGGTATTCGCTGTAGACGCGGATATCGATGGCTCCTGCCGGCTGGCCGGCGAGAGCCTCCAGGGCGTTGAACAGGACGTTGATGAAGACCTGCTTCAGCCGGTCGCCGTCGCTGGTCACCTTGATCTCCTCGTCGGCGAAGACCTGGACCTTGACCTGGGGCGGGAATTTGCGGGCCGGTATCTCCTTCAAGGTCGTTTCGATGAACTCGCGCAGGCGCAGGCTGGACAGGTTCAGCTCCTTGAACTTGGAGAAAACGAGCAGCGACTCGACCATCTGGCTGGCGCGACCGATCTCGCGGTTGACCTTTTCGTAGGCTCCGGCGACCGCCGCATCGGCACCGAGGTGGCTCTTGATGGCCGCGATTTCGAACAGTACGGTGGTCAGCGGCGTGCGCAGTTCGTGCGCCAGTGAGGCCGCCATCTGCCCGAGGAGCACCAGGCGGTCGAACTTGAAAAGACGATAGTAGTTCTTGTCATTCTCGAATTCCATGCGCTCGGCTTCGATAAGGGGGACAAACATGGCCGCCGCCGTCTGCGCCGCCACGGTGAGGGCTTGGATCGTGCGCTCGTCGCCGGGCTCGACGCGCGCCAGCAACAGGCCGCGGAAGTACGCGCGCGCCCGCAGCGGCACGATCAGATTGATGCCCATGCGGACGATCAGGCCGCCGCAGTCGCGGTCGAACAGGTCGAAATACATCCGCGTCTGGTCGCTGGCCCGCATGGCCTCGGCGCGGCCGGTGAAGCTCTCGATCAGGTTGGCCTCCTCGCGGACCAGCGGCAGGCCGGCCGCGGCGCCGGCGTTTTCGTCGCCATAGGCGCGGAAGGAGTTGCCCTCGGCTTCCTTGTAATACAGGACGCAGGAGCAGGCGGGGAACCGATCTTTCAGCAGGCCGGGAAAGGAGGGGAGAAACCTCCTGGCGCTGCGGGCTTCCTGCAACGAGCGGGCGGCATGGCGGAGAAAATCGTCGAGCGAGAACTGGCGCATGTGTTGCTTGCCTGATTCCCAATATATAATGACATAAAAAGCTTGTCAAATCCTTAATTTACCTTGATTTTTACCGGCGGCTGTGTTATTTTACATTTTCACTTTGGGAGCTAAAATGAAAAAAACAAAGATCAACGAAGCCCATTACGTTCTCAAGGGCAAAATGGTCGAATTCTGCGGCTGGGACCTGCCGGTCCAATATTCCGGCGTCAACACCGAGCATATGGCTGTACGCACCACCGGCGGCCTTTTCGACGTCAGCCACATGGGCGAGGTCTGGTTCCGCGGCCGCGAGGCCTTGAAAGCGGTGCAGCATCTCATCTCCAACGATGCCTCCAAGCTTGTTCCGGGCAGGATCCAGTACGCCGGCCTGCTGACCGAGAACGGCTGCTTCGTCGACGACCTGCTGGTCTACATGATAAAGGAGAATGAATACCTGCTGGTGGTCAATGCCGCCAACATCGACAAGGACGTCCAGTGGATGAAGAGGCACGCGGCCCGCTTCGACGTCCAGGTCGACAACCGCAGCGAGGAGTACTCGCAGATCGCCGTCCAGGGGCCGGTAGCCGAGAAGCTGGTGCAGGAATTCACCGACATCGACCTCAAGCCCATGGGCTACTACCAATTCGCCCAGGGCCGCGTGCAGGGGATGGACGCCATCGTCTCGCGCACCGGCTACACCGGCGAGGACGGCTTCGAGATCTACTTCAAGTCCGACGCCGCCGCCGCCAGCAAGCTGTTCCTGGACCTGGCCGAGCATGGGGAGAAATACGATGCCCTGCCCGCCGGCCTGGGCGCCCGCGACACCCTGCGCCTGGAGGCCAAGATGGCCCTCTACGGCAACGACATCGACGATGCCCACACCGTGCTCGAGGCCGACCTGGGGTGGATCCTCAAGCTCAAGAAGGAGGAGCCATTCACTGGCAAGGAGGCGCTGGCGCGGCAGAAGGAAGAGGGGATCCGCCGCAAGCTTGTGGGCTTCGAGTTGGTCGACAGGGGGATCGCCCGCCACGGCTACCCGATCACCGTTGCCGGCAAGGCGTTCGGCGCCGTCACTTCCGGGACCTTCGCCCCCTTTCTGAAAAAGTCTATCGGCCTGGCCTATCTGCCTGTGGAGCACTCGGCCGTGGGCAGCGAGTTCCAGGTCGCCATTCGCGAAAAGACGGTCCTGGCCAGGGTCGTGGAAACCCCTTTTTATAA
>JAQUQF010000176.1 GCA_028749105.1 Acidobacteriota bacterium
CGGAAGATGTCCAAGAGTATTTGGCCGGCCTGCATCCAGCGCGGGAAGTCGGCGTAATGGGTTTGGAGGCGGAGAGCGGGAGCGCAAAGGGGGGCGGCGGCGCGGGCCGGGCGGAGCGGCAGGAGATCCCAGCCGGCGGCGCGATCCCGGCCGGCGCCGTCGTGGAGCCGGCCGCGGCGGATCCCGGCGCCGCGGACCAGGGGCCCAGCGCTGCGCCTGGGGCGGCCTGTGGCGTGCGATCGGAGGGCGCCCAAGGTCCCAGGGCAGGGCCCGGATCAAGAGCAAGGGCAGGCGCCCCACCCCGAGGCGTAAGAGGCTGATCATAAGGAGGTTATGTTTTCATGTTTTCCATGACCCAAGCGGAGGTTTTGCGGGTCGTCGCAAGTGGTTAGTTGTGTGTGGTTTGCGGAACAGGGGGAGGCGACATTAGCTCGATTATGCGACGTGCAAACAGGCGGCGAGGGTGCCCGCCGTGGCTGGCTCGGCTGGTCCTGCTGGCGGTGTTGAGCGGGTCCGTGCGGAGGTAGGTTGGCGGAGTCCAGGGCCAGGAGCCTGCAGCCGGCGGCCAGGGCCCGGCGGGCGCTGGGGCGGATCCCCTAGGCGGCGGCCAGGGCCCGGCGGCGGCTGGCGTGCTGGCCTGGGCATGGGGGGCGGTATGAGCGCGGCTTATAGTGGTATGCCGGCGCCAGGCGGGCGCGTGGCGCGCGTGGCGTGGTGTGTGGGCCCGGCGCCGGCGTGGCGGGCGCGGAGGCGGGCGCGTCCGGGCGTATGCGCGCGCGCGAGTGGGGGCGGGGGGGGTGGCGCGCGCGCTGGGCACCCCCTTAGAACACATATCGGTTCAACGACTGACAGAATATCGTGCAAAGGAAGGCGGGGTATGGGCATCAAGGGAAAGGGGGTGCATGACGAGGGTCGAAAAGTAGCGCAGAAACGGGTGGCGGTGCGAAAAATGCGCAGCCTCATGCTGGCGCCGAGATTAAATCCGGCGGATCCTTCTCTCACGGACAGGCAGCGGGCTCAGTTGCGGGCGATAATGCAAAAACGGGAGGCATTTCTGGCGCGGGTGGCGGTGGAAAACAACGAACGGGAGTGGGATTGGTAGCTGAACGGGGGGATGGGGCATGTTTCCATACTCGGAAGACGAATTGGCGAAAAAACTCGGGGTGACTCGGGACGTATTGCGGAGAATCAGGTCGGAAAGCGACCTGACGCATGAGGATTACGGGGTCGAGCGGCGTCAAATCCGCTACAGCGAGGCGGGTCTGCAAAAAATCGGCGCCTTACTGGCCAAAAACAACGCCAAGGAGGCATCTGCGATCATGGGGAGCGCCTTTGCGGCGCCGGCCAAAAAAGACGAGCCCAAACCGGCCGTCGTCAAGACGGTCTACGTCAAAAACACGCGATTCCTGGAGGCCATGATGGGGGACACGCTGATCGTGGTCCGGGTGCGCGTCAACAAGTTCTTCCTGCCGGGCATGGAGCTGGGCCCGGCCGGCCTGGTGCATGCCGGTGGCAACATGTGGGACTACGTTGGCCGGCTGCCGCGGGCCAGGGGGGTGTGGTGATGAAAAGAGGGACCCCGGAACACCCCAAGATGATCATGCTGATGAGCCTGCTGAATCTCCCGAAATACTCGGCCGTCGGCCTGCTGGAAATGCTCTGGCAGTTCGCAGCCAGGTATTGTCCGGCTGGCGACATTGGGAAATACAGCAACGACGCCATCTGCAAGGTTGTCGGGTGGGAGGCGGACGCCGACGCACTCATTGAGGCGCTCACGCAGTCCTTGTTCCTTGACAAGTCGGAAAGCCACCGCTTAATCATCCACGATTGGAGCGAGCATTCCGACAACTCGGCGGACAGGTATCTCGCTGATCATCAACTGGTTTATGCAGACGGCAAGACACCGCGGGCGCAGTCGCGCGCGGCTGGCGTGCCACGGCAAGCCAAGTCACGCCATGGCAAGCCAAGACGCGCCAAGTCAAGCCATGGCGCGGAATGTCAAGCCATGGCGCGGAATGGTTCGGCTCCCATACCCATACCCATACCCATACCCATACCCACACCCACGGAGGAGGAGTGTGCGCTCCAGGGAAGGCTGGGACCGGACGAGGCGCACAGGATCCTCAAGGAGCGGCCGGAACTGCACAACCTGACCTGGGAGCAGGACTACCTGGTTCGCCGGGATTTCGGATGCTCTCCGGTGGAGATTGACTGGAATGCGGTGGCCCGGGAAGTGTCGGACCTTGCCATTTTGGCCGGGTCAATTCAGCAGCCGGGCTCCTGGTTGCGGGCGCAGTATGGGAAGATTTGTCGCCGACTGATTGAGGCTCAAAAAAACGGCGGCGAGGGATGGGACGGCTTGAAAAAACGGGTGTATCGTCCGGAGGTTGCCAATGGAACGGACTAAAGAGCAGGACGCCGCGGAGGCTGCGGCGCTGGGGTCGGCGCTTTTGGACGCCGCCCTGGTTGTGCCCCACGCGGTCACGGCCGGGCGTATGACGGCGGACATGTTTTACACCAAGCGGAACCAGGTGATTTTCGCGGCGATCCTGGAAATGTTTGCGGCCGGGAAGCCGATTGACATTCTGACCCTGGCGGACTGGTTGGGGAAGCGTGGTGAACTCGAACAAATTGGAGGCCAAGCCTATCTGCTTGGTCTCCTGGAGGCTTCCCCCACGGCGGAGCATGGCGCCTACTACTTGGGCCTGGTGCGCGACGACTGGATGCGGCGCCGGATCATCGAGTTGAGTAGGGGGCTCCACAGTCGGGCGGTGACGGGGGAGGAGCCGGGCCGGATTGCGCTAGAGGGCGCCGAGTCGTTCAGCGGGATCATCGGGGAGATCCAGGAGCGCGAAAAAAACGCGGGCGAGATCATTCACGATCTGATTGACGGCTGGCGGCGGGTGAAGTCGGGGGAAAAACTCTCGGGCATAGACACACCCTTCCCAACCTTGAACAAGATCCTGGGTGGCGGGTTGCGGACGGGGTTATACCTGGTGGCGGGTCGGCCGAGCCAGGGCAAGAGCGTCCTGGAGGAGAACATCGCGCTACACGCCGCCAAGAACGGGCACTTCGTCGGCCGGGTGGCAATAGACATGCCGGTTTCGGTTGTATGGGCGCGCACATTGTCCAGGGAGGGGGGCGTATCTCTGCCCAGGCTCAACTCTGGGCATGCGGGCGAAAGCCAGCTTGCCCGGCTATCGGACGAGGCGGGGCCGATGGTCTGTCAATACCCCATGCGCGTCAAAGGGGGGCTGTTTGACATCGCGGCGATCACGTCCTGGGCGCGCGCGATGAAGGTCAAGCACGGCTTGGCGCTCCTGACGATTGACTACCTGCAAAACATTCAGATTTCGGCGCCGGGCGCCGGGTATTGGCAGGAAGTCCAGAAAATGACCTACATATCCGGGACACTCAAGCGCCTGGCGCTGGAGTTGGACATCCCGATCTTGGCGGTGAGCCAGTTGACGCGGGACAACGAGCGGGACGACCGGCCGCCGCGGCTATCGGACCTGCGCGGCTCGGGCAGCCTGGAACAAGACGCCACGGTGGCGATTTTCGTCTATAAGGACGAAAAGGTTGCTAAAAAAATGGGGGATGAGCAGAAAAAAAAGCGGCCTACGAACGTGGATGTAATGAAGCAGCAGAATGGGGAAACGGGGATCATCCAATGCTGGCTGCACGCGCACTACTTCATATTTGAGGAGTGCGGTCCGGAGGGATTTGGGTTCGATGAATGAGTGGCGTCAGTTATGGGCGGTGGAGTGGCACGTCAAGGGGGCGCTCTTTGTGCGCCGCCTGGGCGACTCGGTAGCTCTGGCGCTGGCGCGGAGGAAGGAGGGGAAAGAGGTTGGGGAGGCGATCGTCGGGGTGGCGCCGACGCTGGACGCGGCGCGCGACTTGGAGCGGCAGATCAAACGGGGGAGAAAAGACCATGAGGGACATAACGGAACTACCGCCAATCAACCCGGAGGACGGGCTGACGGACCCACGGCCGGAACTGCGGCGGATGCAGGAGACCAGGGAGCGCGACCGGCCCTGTGAATGGGACGGGCCGGTGCCGGCGCCGTAGGCGATAGGCTGAAGCCGGAGGTTGGAGGTTCAGTATGATCGTTCAAAATATAACCGCAGACAAAGAGCAATGGCTATTGTCGCAGATCAAACCAGCCCCGGAGGTCTTCGTTCTGGCGTATGCAGGGACAGCGTGGAAGGAATGGAAGATTGTCGCCATGTGTTCTCATGAGGAGTTTCTCGAAGTGAACGATTGGGAGAGACGTGCCCGCGACTTGTATCCGTCGGCGTTGCTGGTCAAGGTGTATCGCGCATCCAACGCCCCGTCTCAGCCTGAGCCGTAGGCGATAGGCTGGAGACGGTGGTTCGGTAATAAATTGAGGTGTAAAGTGAAGACGTGTCAAGACTGTTCATTCAAACCGACCACTGTTTCGTCGTCAAGTCTAGCGGCTTG
>JAQUQF010000177.1 GCA_028749105.1 Acidobacteriota bacterium
AGAGCCGTGCGCAGCTGGCGCAGGGCGCGGCGCAGATCGAGCTCCTTCTCGCGCCGGAAGGCGTTATGGGCCAGGGGGATGGTGGCGGCGGCCAGGATGCCGATGATGACGGTCACGGTGAGGACCTCGACCAGCGTAAAGCCGCGTTGGCGGCAGGCAGACATGGTCTCGCCTCCTTTGCAGGGGCGGGTTTTCCCCGGCTTGTTATTCCCCGTCGCGGGCGTTTTCCAGGACCTTGTGGCTCAGTTTCATCTTGCCGTCGCGGTCCAGGGACATCACTTTCACTTCGATCATGTCGCCCAGCTTGTATTCCTGGCGGACGTCGCGGATGCGGCGCTGCGAGACCTCGGAAACGTGCAGCAGCCCGGTGACGCCGGGCATGATCTCCACAAAGAGGCCGTAGTCCTCGATGCGGTTGATCTTGCCATTGTAGACCTTGTCGACCTCGGGAGAGCCGGTCAGCTCCTCGATGCGGGCGATCACCCTCTCCCCCAGTTCGCGGTTGGCGGCGGCGATGGAGACCTTGCCGTCGTCCTCGACGTTGATCTTGGCGTTGAAAGTGGCCACCAGCTCCTTGATGGTCTTGCCGCCCGGGCCGATCAGGTCGCGTATCTTGTCGACGTTGATCATCATGGTCAGTATGACCGGGGCGTACTCGGAGAGCTTCGCCGACGGAGCGGGGATGGCCGCCTTCATCTTGGCCAGGATGGCCAGGTAGGCCGTGCGGGCGTCCTCGATGGTGCGGCGGATGACCTCGTCGGTCAGACCGCCGATCTTGATGTCCAGCTGGATGGCCGTGATGCCCTTTTCGGTGCCGGCCACCTTGAAGTCCATGTCGCCGAAGTGGTCCTCGTAGCCGGCGATGTCGGTCAGCACGGCGAATTCGTCACCCTCCTTGACCAAGCCCATGGCAATGCCGGCCACTGGGGCCTTGATGGGCACGCCGGCGTTCATCAGTGCCAGGGTGCCGCCGCAGACGGTGGCCATGGAAGAGGAGCCGTTCGACTCCAGGATATCGGAGACAACGCGGATGGTGTAGGGGAAGGCGTCATTGTCGGGGATCATGCGGCTGATGGCTTTCTCGGCCAGGTTGCCGTGACCAATCTCGCGGCGGCCGGCGCCTCTCAGGAAGCTGACTTCGCCGACGGAGAAGGGGGGAAAATTGTAGTGCAGCAGGAATTTCTTCTTGGTTTCGTCGCCGTTGAGATTGTCAAGCCTCTGGGCGTCGTCCTCCGAGCCCAGGGTCACGGTCGACAACGACTGGGTCTCGCCACGGGTAAACACAGCTGAGCCGTGGACGCGGGGCAGAATGCCCAGCTCGATGGATATCGGGCGGATCTCAGTGTAGGCGCGGTTGTCGCTGCGCCGCTTTTCCTTCAGTAGCGTCTCGCGGAAAATCTGGGCTTCGACCGTTTCGAAGGCCCCCTTGATACGCGCGATCTCGACGGGATCCTCCTTGCCCTGCTGGATTTCTTCCATGATGGCCTTGATCTTCAGGCGGCGCAGCACGCGGTCCTGGGTGAAAATGGCGTCGCGGATCTGGGCGGAGAACCTGGCGCGGATGTCAGCGGCCAGGGCTTTGGCCTCCGGCTTGGCCGGCACGACCATCTTGTCGGGGTTGAGCAACTCCTTCTGTGCCTGGCAAATCCTGGCGATTACTTCCTTGGCGCGGCGCAGGCCTTCCAGGAAAACCTGGTCGGAGAACTCGTTGCCGGCGGCCTCGAGCATGACCACTTCCCCCTCGGTACCGGCCACGAGCAGGACCATGTCCATCTCCTTCAGCACGTCCTGTCCGGGGTTAACGACATAGTTGCCGTTCTGCCAGCCGATCTTCACGGCCGCCAGCGGCGTGGTGAAGGGGATGGTCGAGGAGAGCAGGGCGGCGGAGGCGCCAATAATGCCCATGGCGTCGTAGTCGATGCTGAAGTCAGCCGACAGCAGCATGGCGATGACCTGGGTGTCGTGGTTGTAGTTCTCGGCGAACAGCGGCCGGATCGGGCGGTCGATGAGCCGGGAGAGCAGCACCTCTTTCTCCGACGGCTTGCCTTCGCGCTTGAAAAAGCCGCCCGGGATCTTGCCGGCGGAGTAGGTGTTCTCGCGGAAATCGACCATGAGCGGCAGGAAATCCTGCCCCGCTTTTTCCTCATCACGCATGTTGGCCGTGACCAGGACGCGGTTGTCCCGGTAGCTGATTAGGGCCGAGCCGTTCGACTGGCGGGCCCAGCGGTGAATGTCGATTTTCAGGGTGGAACCCTCTATTGCGATCTCGATTGATTTTTGCATGATTGTCTCCTGAAGCGGATTACTTTCTCAGTTCCAGTTCCTGGATGATCTTGACATACTTGTCGTAGTCGGTCCGGCGCAGGTAGTTCAGCAGCTTCTTGCGGGTCGAGACCATGGTCAGCAGCCCTTTGCGGGAATGATTGTCCTTCTGGTGCGACTTGAAATGCTCGGTCAGGTTGCGGATCCTCTCGGTCAGGATCGATATCTGCACTTCGGACGAACCCGTGTCCTTGTCATTTATCTTAAACCGGCCGATCAGTTTCTCCTTGGTTTCCTTGGTAATGCTCACAATTTCCTCCTGTGCTTGCCGCGAAATTAGAGTATATTTTAGCAGAAAAGTACAGCCTTGTAAACAAGGGATAGAAAAAAGGCCTGCGTTATCTCTTTTGCGGCTGGAAATCGCTGAATTCGATCCGGTGCTTCTCCAGGGTCGTCCCCAGCACCTTGTTGACCCTGGAAAGGGCCAGGCTGTAATCGATCAGCGATTTCAGCTCGGCGATCTGGGCGTTGGCGAAGTCGCGCTGGTACTGCAGGACCAGGTAGTTGGTCGAGAGCCCGACCGCCAGCTTCTTCTGCTCGGCCGCCAGTTTCTGGTCGGCCAGTTCCCGGGAAATGCGGTTGGCCTCGACGATCTTGGCGTTGGTCTCCAGGTCCATGATGATCTGCTTGACCTCGGAATAGATGATGCTCTCGGTCTTCTTCAGCATGAGCAGCGACTGCTCCAGGTTGAGCCGGGCCTGGACCAGGTCGGCGCGGGCCGACATGTTGGCCAGCGGGATGGAGAGCTGGAAACCGACGGAGTAGTTTTCATAAAGCCTTTTCAGCGTGTCACGCAGCGAATCGCTGAGATTGCCCCCGACAATGCCGGGGATGGGGAGGCCGTCCTTGAGCGGCGTGCCGCTCAGCCCCTGGGTGTAATAGGAGGCGGTGAGCTGCAGGTCGGGGAGGGTCTGGTTGCGGTAGTAGCGCACGTCGATGTTCTTGCTCTTGAGATCCAGACGCACCTGCTCGATGTCGGGGCGCTTGTCGAGGGCCGTTTGAAGAAAGTCGTTGAAATCGGCAGCCAGCGGGCTGAACAGGGGCTTTTCCCCGGGGACGATGGCCTCGGGCATCTGGCTGATGTTCAGGATGCGGCGCAGGTTCTCCTCGTAGGTCTGGATCTGGCTGCGCGCCTGCAGCGCCTCGCCCTCGCGGGCGGCCACTTCGGCCTGGGCGGTCAGGATGTCCATGGGCGCCGAGACGCCGACCTTCACCTGGGTCTCGTTCTGCTTCAGCAGGTCCTTGGCCAGCTGCAGCGACTTCTCCTTGACCTCCATGTTCTGGTGGGAATAGACCAGGCTCCAATAGGCCTCCTCGGCCTGGTAGATCAGGTCGATCACCTGCTGCTTCAAGGCAAAGAGCGATCTGTCCCGGTTGTTGCGGGCGATGAAGATGCCGCGCTTGGCGGACGAGAGCCCGAAACCCTTCAGCAGCGGCTGGTTCAAGTCGAATTGCAGCTGGGAAAAATAGCGCGGGTTGATGTTGACATCGAGCGAATTGGTCGCATAGCGCGAATTTTGCAGGGAAACGCCGAGGTTGCCGCCAAAAGGCAGGTTCTGCGACAGGTTGAAGCCGAACGAAACAGAGTCGGGTTTTTCAATATCAACGCCGGTGATGATGGAGGCGCTGGGGGTCGTTTTCGAGGTTTGGGTAAAACCGAGGGACAGGGTGGGGAGGAAGATGGCCCGGCTCTTGTTCCACAGCGCCCTGGCGATCTCCGGGTTGGACATCTCGATCTGCAGATCGAGGTTGTTCTTCAGGGCCTGCTCGATCACCTCGTCAAGGGTCAGCGATTTTATCTGCCGTTCCTGGGCGAAATCAAAGAGGTTCAACGAAAAAACAAAGAGGCAAAATGCGGTAATTTTTTTCATCAGGCTCCTCCGGCGTAAGAATGAATTACGAAATAGAGAACAAAAAAGTTCTCCGGAACTTGCAATAGCCCGGTAAAAACAAGGCGGGCGGACAGCGCATTTCCCTTTATTTCAGCCCCTTTTCCTCGAGCCAGTCGTCGTTGTAAATCGTGCTCAGGTAGCGGGAGGCGCCGTCAGGAAAGACCGTGACGATGCGCGCCGGCCGGCCGATCTTTTTCGCCAGCTGGCGCACGCCCCACAGGGCCGCCCCGCTCGAACCGCCGGCC
>JAQUQF010000178.1 GCA_028749105.1 Acidobacteriota bacterium
GGAGTACGCCTTTGATCTGAACGCGGGAAGCCGGTCAAAAAACCTTCCGTGTGATGTACTAGCTGGATAAGGGAAGGCATGGAGAAATCTCCCGGGCTTGACAAATCCATTTTTATATAGTAGCATTACAATATAATATGAAAACAATAACAAACAAAGAAGCGGCGCTGCTGAACCTGCTGTCGGAAAAGCCCAAGCATGCCTACGAGATCGAGGGGGACATCAAGGAGCGCGACATGCGCTATTGGACGGAGATCTCCATGTCCTCGGTCTACAAGCTGCTCAACAAACTCGAGGCGCAGGGGCTGCTGCTGAGCACGGTCAAGCTGTCGAAAAAAAACGTGGCCCAGAAGGTGTACGCGCTGACCGCCCTGGGCAAAAAGGCGTTCAAGGACAAGCTCGTTCTCCTGCTCTCGACCTGGGAGGCGTCCAGGCATCCGCTGGACATCGGCCTGGCCAGCCTGTGGCTGCTGAAAAACGACGAGGCGATCGCCCTGCTGACCAAATACGGCGAGCACCTGGAGCGCATGCTGGTCTGCTACGCCGAGCTGGAAAAATACCTCAGGGAGCACCAGTGCCCGCCCGGCAACATACAGCTGGCGACGCGGCGGCTGCATATGTTGGGGGGCGAGAAAAAATGGCTGCAGGAGTTCATCGGGGAGCTGCAGGTTGAAAAAAAATAGTTTCATGTTGCCGGCGCCCGAAGTTGCCGGAAATGGGATCGGATAAGCCATGAACGACAGCATCATCATTACCAACGCCAGCACCCATAACCTGAAAAACGTCTCCCTGGAGATACCGAAAAAAAAGATCGTCGCCTTCACCGGCGTCTCCGGTTCCGGCAAATCCTCGCTGGTGTTCGACACGATCTACACCGAGGCCCAGCGGCAGCTGATCGAGACTTTCTCCTCATTTGCCCGGGCGCGCCTGCCCAAGCTGTCCCGCCCGCCGGTGGACGAGATCCGCAACATCTCGACGGCGATCGTCATCGACCAGAAGCGCATGGGCGTGAACCTGCGCAGCACGGTCGGGACGGCCACCGAGATCAGCACCTACCTGCGCCTGCTCTTCTCCCGCTGCGGCGACCGCTGGATCGGCCCTTCCTTCATGTTCGGCTTCAACCATCCCCAGGGCATGTGCCCCGACTGCAAGGGCATCGGCCGGGCGATCTCCATGGACGTCGACCGCCTGATCCGCTGGGAAAAATCGATCCGCGACGGGGCCGTCGATCATCCCGATTACCGCGTCGGCGGCTGGCTCTGGCGCGAGATCATGGCCATGGACCTGTTCCCGATCGATACGCCGCTGCAGGATTTCAGCGAGCGGGACAAACAGCGCTTCCTGTACGCCGAGGCCATCCCCGTCGAAAAAAGGCACGGCGCCGGCATCTACACGAAAAACTTCGAGGGCGTGGTGCGCAAGCTGCAGCGGCTGCACTTGAGCAAGCCGGCGGAGCGGCTGAGCAAGCCCAGGCGCTCGGCGTACGATAAATACTTCGTGGAGCGGGAGTGCCCCGGCTGCGGCGGCACCCGCATCAGCAGCCTGGCCCGCAGCGTGCGCATCAACGGCAAAAACATCGCCGAGCTGTCGCAGCTGGAATTGAGCGACCTGAACGGGTTCCTGGCCGGGGTGGACGGCGACATCGCCAGGCCGCTGGTGGCGAAAACAAGGCAGATTCTCCGGCACCTGATCGAGATCGGCGTCGGCTACCTGTCGCTGAGCCGGCCGGTGTCCACCCTCTCCGGCGGCGAAAGCCAGCGGGTCAAGATGGCGCGCCAGCTGGACTGCGACCTGGTGGACATGATGTACATCCTCGACGAGCCGTCCATCGGGCTCCATCCCAAGGACATCAGCCAGTTGCTGGAGATGCTGCGCCAACTCAAGGACAAGGGGAATACCGTGCTGATCGTCGAGCATGATCCCGCCGTGATGGCCTGCGCCGAGCATGTCGTGGACATCGGGCCCGGGGCGGGCAGCCTGGGCGGCGAGATCGTTTTTTCGGGACTGTTCAGCGAGCTGAAAAAACAGGCGCACAACCTGACCGCGCATTATCTGAACCGGAGGGCGCCGGCCCGGCGCGAGCGCAAAAAATGGACCGCGGCCTTCGAAATCCGCGCCGCGGCGCTGCATAACCTGAAGAACGTCTCCACCCGCATCCCCAGGGGCGTCCTGACCTGCGTCACCGGGGTCGCCGGCTCGGGCAAAAGCAGCCTGATCAACGATTTCTTCCTGGCCAACCATCCCGAGGCCATCATCATCGACCAGTCGCCGGTCGGCCGCTCTTCGCGCTCCAATCCCCTGACCTATATCGGCGTGTTCGAAGCGGTGCGCAAGGAATTCGCCAGGGCCGCGAACCGGCCGGCGGCCCTGTTCAGCTTCAATTCCAGGGGCGCCTGCCCGAAATGCAAGGGACTCGGCACCATCGCCGTGGAAATGAGCTTCCTGGACGAGGTAAAGATCGTCTGCGACGAGTGCCAGGGGAAACGCTACACGGAGGAGGTCCTGGCCTTGACGGTCAAGGGCAGGAATATCCACGACGTCCTCGGCATGACGGCCAGGGAAGCCATCGACTATTTTGACGACCCGGAGACCAAAAGAAAACTGCAGGTGCTGTGCGCTGTGGGCCTGGACTATCTCGAGCTCGGGCAGCCCTTGAGCACCCTCTCCGGCGGCGAATGCCAGCGCATCAAGCTGGCGTCCGAACTGCATAAAAAGGGCCGGGTCTATATCATGGACGAACCCACGACCGGCCTGCATATGGCCGACATCGACAGGCTGCTGGGCATCATCCGCGACCTGGTGAAGAAGGACAACACGGTGATTGTCATCGAGCACAACCTGGACGTGATCAGCCAGGCCGACTGGATCATCGACCTCGGCCCCGAAGGCGGCGCCAGGGGCGGGGAGATCGTTTTCGCGGGGACCCCGGAAGACCTGATGAAATGCGGCAACAGCCATACGGGAAAATACCTGAACGACCTCTGCCGCGGCTGCTGAACTTTCAGGTCAGATCTCTGCCGGTTCGGTCGCCGGCGCCGCCCTTCAGGGATTCTCCTGCCGGCGGGTGGCGATGAAATGGGTGAGCTGGCGGTAGTTCTTGACGCCGAGCTTGCGATACAAGTTGTAAACGTGGCTCTTGACGGTATGGATGGAAATGAACAGCGCATCCTCCATCTGCTTGTAGCTCTTGCCGTCCAGGATCAATTTCAGAATCTCCAGCTCGCGGGCGGATACGCCATGGGTCCGCTGCAGGGAGTCGATCTGGCTGCCGGCGTTGCCGATTTTGCTCGCCGCTCCGGCCCAGGGGGCATAGAAGAACTTCAGCCAGATCACGGGCAGGAGATAGACGTAGAGTATCGCCGGCTTCGACAGGACGGTGATCCAGCCGTCCAGCCCCGCCAGGTTCAGCAGGAGCAGCGCCGCCTGCGACATGATCTGGCCAAGGAAAAGCCAGGCAAAGGCGCGGTTGGCCCGCCGCTGCTCCAGGTCGGGCCGGCTGCGGCTTTCCGCCAGCAAGCGGATCAGCCATAGCACTTTCAGCGCGTTCAGCGGCCAGATGTAGAGGTTCCAGAAATTGAGATAAGCCGGCTTGGGCATCAAGGCCGGGAAGCGCATGGCCAGCAGGAAATAGCCCGTCAAGCCGGCGGCGAACGCAAACAGCGCCGGCAGGAACCAGCGGGAGAGCTTTTTCTGGCGCTGCCAGGCGATCAGCTTGAACTGGCAGATGGCCAATCCCAGCAGCAGCGCCAGGCTCAAGGGCCAATCAATCCCCTTGATGGAGGGCAGGATATTCCCCCATTGGGCGGGAGTCAGGTTGCTGTAGAAATAGAGCCAAAAGAAGTTTTCGATTTGGTGCAGGTTGAACAGGACCAGGAAGCCCAGGAAAAAGCGCAAGTTGGCGTCGTGGAAGCGCCGCGACTTCTGCTGGAAATAAAAGATGGCCCACACTCCGACCAGCAGGACGAAAACCGTGGCCAGGACGTTCAGGTGTTTCATTTAAAATTTCTCCGGCTTCGGAGACTGAGTATAAATCAGGGCTGTCGATAAAGCAACAATTTCTTCGGCAGCGCTCAGGAATTCGCATGATTTTTGCAAAATCATACCAATTACCCATAGTCGCTCCCTGGCGCTGGCCGTATTATTTATGAAAAATGGCGGCGAAATCGTATTTTTCAGATAGACAAGGAGGTTGGCATGTTCGCAAACAGGCATATACGGATCGTTTTATTGGCCTTAGGTGTTTGTTTTCTCAGTTCTTTGGCGGCTCTTGCCGTTGCCCCGAACCTGCCGCTCCCGGTGCGCGGCGAAAAAATCGATTCAATCAAGATCGGGGAGAGCCGTGAATTCTGGGTCTCATTGCCAGATCAATACAATGAATCCGGCGAGAGGTACCCCGTACTGCTCATGCTGGACGGGGAGTTCAACTTCAATTCGGGGGCGATCGGCGGGCTGCGCCAT
>JAQUQF010000010.1 GCA_028749105.1 Acidobacteriota bacterium
CCGCCCCCCTCGGGCATCCGGTCCAGGACCAGCTGCCCCTTGTCCAGCTTGACGATGCGCTTGGGAAAAAGGTTGATCAGGTTGAGATCGTGGGTGGCGATGATGGTGGTGATGCCGCTGGCGTTTATCTTTTCGAAGATGCGGATGATCTCGATGGACAGCTCGGTGTCCAGGTTGCCGGTGGGCTCGTCGGCGATGAGGATCTTGGGGTTGCCGATGACGGCGCGGGCGATGGCCACCCGCTGCTGCTCGCCGCCGGAAATGTGGGAGGTCAGGTAGCGCTTGCGATGACTCAGGCCCACCAGGGCCAGGGTGCTGTTGACCTTGTTCTCGATCGCGGCCCGCCTTTCGCCGCGGACGAGCAGCGGCACGGCCACGTTCTCCTGCACGGTGCGGTTCATCAGCAGCTTGAAGTCCTGGAAGACGATGCCGATCTGCCGGCGCAGCTTGTACAGCTTTGCATGGGGGATGAGGGTGCTGTTGACCGAGTCGATGAGGATCTGCCCTTTGCTGGGCTCCTCTTCCTTATAGATGAGCTTGAGCAAGGTCGACTTGCCGGCTCCCGAGGCGCCGGTGAGAAAGATAAATTCGCCGCGTTCGATGGCGAGGTTGATGTCGCTCAGGGCCTCGTTGCTGCGGAAATACTGCTTGTAAACATGAAAGAACTGGATCACGGCCGGGAGAGCAGGAGCCTGGCGGCAGCGGCGATGTCGCCGGCGGCCAGCTTGAAGTGAGCGTACAGGTCCTCCGGCTTGCCGGAGCGGCCGAACTGGTCGTCCATGCCCATGAGGGTCATCGGCACCGGGCAGTGCTGGGCCAGGAACTCGGCGCAGGCGCCGCCCAGGCCGCCGCGCAGCGAGTGATCCTCAACGGTGAGGACACGGCCGGTCTTGCGGGCAAAGCGCAGCAGGGTGTCTCCGTCCAGCGGCTTCAGGCTGGAGAAGTCGATGACTGCCGCCGAGATTTTACCGGACGCCAGGAGCTCGGCGGCCTGCAGCGCCTTCTCGACCATCGCCCCCATGGCCACGAGGGTGATCTCCGTGCCGTCGCGGAGAACGGGGGCCTGCCCCAGGACAAAGCGGTGCTCGGGGCCGAACAGGGTCGTCAGATTGCCGCGCACCAGGCGGATGAAGAAGGGCCCGGGAGTGGCGGCGGCGAATTCGACGGCCTGCGCCGTCTCGATGGCATCGGCTGGCACGATGACCGTCATGCCGGGCAAGGTGCGCGCCAGGGCGACGTCCTCCAGCGACTGGTGGGTGGCGCCGTCCTCGCCGACCCCCAGGCCGGCGTGGGTGCCGACCAGCTTGACGTTGGCCTGGTTGTAGCAGACCGACTGGCGGACCTGGTCGAAGACGCGGCCGATCAGGAAGGCGCAGAACGAGCTGGCGAATACGGTCTTGCCGGTCAGGGCGATGCCGGCAGCAGTTGAGACCATGTCCTGTTCGGACAACCCCATGTCGATGAAGCGGCCGGCGAACTCCCTGGCGAAGACCATGGTCTGGGTGGACTTGGCCAGGTCGGCATCCAGGACGACCAGGTCGGGATTCTCGCGTCCCAGCTTCAGCAAGGTCTGACCGTAGGCGCCGCGCAGGCTCTCAGTCGCCATAACCGAGCTCCTGCAGGGCGATCGCCGTTTCCTGGGCGTTTGGGGCCTGGCCGTGAAAGTTGACGTTGTTCTCCATGAAGGAAACCCCTTTGCCCTTGACGGTGCGGGCAATGATCATGGTCGGCATCCCGCTCTCGCGGCGGAAGGCGGCGACAGCCTCTGATATCTGCCGCAGGTCGTGGCCGTCTATCTCGTGGACGCGCCAGCGGAAGGCCTGCCATTTTTCGCGCAGCGGGCGGACGTCCTTGATGTCGCTGACCCGGCCATCGATCTGCAGATCATTGTAGTCCAGGAAAACGCAAAGGTTGGCCAGCTTGCGGAAGCCCGCGGTCATGGCGGCTTCCCAGATCTGGCCCTCCTGGGACTCGCCGTCGCCGATGAGGGCGAAGACGCTGGCCGGGTTTCCGGCAAGCCTCAGACCCAAGGCCATGCCCGAGGCCATGGAGAGCCCCTGGCCCAGCGAGCCGGTCGAGGCTTCCACCCCCGGGGTGTCCAGGCGGTGGGGGTGGCCCTGCAGGCTGGATCCTGCCTGGCGCAGCGTGTCGAGCAGGTCGGGGGGGAAAAAGCCGCGCTCGGCGAGTGTGGCGTACAGCACGGGGGCGGCATGGCCCTTGGAAAGGACGAAGCGGTCGCGGTCGGGGAGGGCGGGATCGGCCGGGTCGATGCGCATTTCACGGAAGTAGAGGCAGGTGAGGATCTCCACCGCCGATAGCGAACCGCCAGGGTGGCCCGACGCGGCCATGCTGATCATGCGGATGATCCGTATCCGGATACGGCGCGCGATCTCACTCAGATCTGCCAATTCCTTCTCGTTCATCCGCGGACTCCCCGGCGGAAAAGAAGCTACTCTTCCACCTCGTCGATGATCTTCTTGAACAGTATCCGGCCGCAGCTCTCGCACACCAGCACGTCGCTGGACATGATCATCTCGCTCAGGACCTGGGGGCGGATCTTGATGTTGCAGATGCCGCAGAAATCGGTCTGCACATTGGAAACGACCTTGCCGGCCTTTTTGACGAACAGGTTGTCATAGGCCTTGAGCAGCTTGGGGTCGACCCGGTCGCGCAACTCTTTCTTGTTCAAAGTCTCCTCGGCCAGCTTGGCTTTATGATAGTCGAGGTTGGCGAGCATGTCCTTGATCTGCTGGTTGTAGATGTCGGCGATCTTCCTGAACTCGCCCTCGGCCTCACGGATCATGCCCATGATCTCATCGGACTCGCACATTTTTTCGATGATCTTCTCTTCCACTCCGGTGATATTGGCTTCCTCGAACTTGATCTCGTTGCTGAAGCCCTGATATTCCTTATTGGTGGTCACTTTCTTCATCTGTTCCTTGTATTTGCCGATCTTGTCGCGGATGACGGCGATTTCACGCTCCAGCTTTTTCCGCTCCTCGCCGTTCTGATGCAGCTTTTTCTTGGCTTTTTCGATCATGTCGGAACGGGAATCGCGCTCGTCTTCCAGTGCCTTGATCTGGAGCGGGATATCCTTGATGATGGCTTCGATATCCTTCAATTGGTCGTCTTTCAGCTGCAGGGCGTATAAAATGTCGAGTCCTTCTTTCAATCGAGCTCCTTAAACTGGACGCATTTGCTGGGCCTACCAGGACTCGAACCTGGAACCAACCGGTTATGAGCCGGTAGCTCTAGCCATTGAGCTATAGACCCCTGCCAGAAGCAAGAGTAGCAAAATCGCGTCTGCCTGTCAAGACCGGCAAAACGTTTTTTCCGGCCTCTGCCCCCATTTTTTCATTCTCCGGTTGACAATTTTTGTTATTTTATTATATAAACTAAAAATGAAAAAGATTGCCCTTTCGATTATGTTTTTCGGATTATGCCTGCCCACTTTCTCTTTTTTCCCTTTTTTCTATGGCGCCCGCTCCCTTGCCCTCGGCTATTCCTCGCTGGCTTTCAACTATGATGCCAATGCCCTCTTCGTTAACCCCGCCCTGCTGAATTCGATCGGTTCTTCCCTGGGGGGCTATCAATACCAGACCAGCTACCTCGATTCTCGCGATATATGCGGGCGGCTGGGCTCGATTCTGGCCCATGACCTGGGTGATTTCTCAAACCTGGGCGAAAAGGACCGGGAATCTCTCCTGGCAGACCTGAACATGGTGTTCTCGTCCAGGGCGGCGATCAGCGGCTTCCAATTCCACAACCCCGGCTATGCCGGCAAGGGCTATGCGGTCGCCGTTGCCACAGTGGATGCCGCGGTCATTCATCCCCTGCAGAACTCCGTCCTCGACAAGCCGGCCGGGGAAATCACCAATGCCGATATCGCCTCCCTGCGCCTGCGTTTCATCGGTTTCCATTACACCGAATATTCCCTGGCCTTTGCATTCCCGTTATCGGCGACTGTTGCCGTTGGCGCCACCGCCCACTACCTCAAGGGGCGCAACACCGAGTTCACCGCCGCGTTTGCCGACGAGCCCTTCCGGGCCGGTTCAGGGGCCAAGGACCTGCTGAGTTACGCCTGGTCGGCTGCGGACAGGAATTTTTCCAAGCTCAATTTCGATCTGGGGGCCAGCGCGGCCTTCGGGCCCTATTTCCGTGCCGGGCTGGTGGTGAAGAACGTCGCCAGCCCGGGGATCTCCACCGCGGCTGGCGAGTTGCAACTTGCCCGGCGCCTGGTTGCCGGCCTCTCATTCCGCCCCGACAGCCAGCTGGGGATCTATCTGGACATCGATGCCTCACGCGGCGACCTGTTCCAGACCGGCGTGGAGGCGCAGCCCATATCCCTGGGCATCGAGAAGGGGCTTTTTCGCAACAAGCTGTTCCTGAGGACCGGGCTGTGGAGCGATCTGGCCGCGGACTATTTCCTCGGCCGCAAATCGAACGCCCTCTATGGCCTGGGCTGCGGCTTCAACCTGGGCAAGTTCCTCGTTGATCTGGCCTTGGGCATCGACCCGCAGGGGCGCATGAAAAACCTTGGAATTTCGGGTTTTTACATGATCCAATGAAAAAATTGACAATTCAATTTTCTTTGCATACAATGGTACCAACATGGCTATGCGCTTAGGAGATTTCCTACTAAAGGAAAAGAAGGTCACGGAAGAAAAGCTCCAGCACGCACTGGAGGTGCAGAAAAAGGAGCCGGGTAAGCTGGGCAGCATCCTGATCCGCCTGGGTTATGTCACCGAGGAGGACATCGCCCAGGTTTTGAGCAAGCAGTTCGGCTATCCGTCGATCAACCTGTCAAAATTCGAGATCGACGAGAAGGTGATCGAGCTGATCAAGCCCGATATCGCCCGCAAGCACGTCGTCATCCCCATCCATCGCATCGGTTCCAACCTTACCCTGGCCATGGCCGATCCCTCCAACCTGTTCGTGCAGGAGGAGATCCGCTTCTCCACCAACCTGCGCATCCAGGCGGTCATCGCCCCCGAATCGTCGATCCTGAGTGCCATTGACAAGTACTATGGCTCCTCCACCGGTATCGAGGCCCAAAAATTTCTAGACGAGATCGAACTGAGCGAAGACTCGAACGTCGAGGTCATGGAAATGACCGACGACGAGGTCTCCACCGAAGGCGAGGGGGACGAGGATGCCCCGGCCATCAAGCTGGTCAACCTCATCTTCAACGACGCCATCATCAAGGGGGCGTCCGACATCCACTTCGAGCCCTACGAGAAGGAGTTCCGCGTGCGCCTGCGCATTGATGGCGTGCTGCACGAGTACATGAAGCCGCCGATGAACCTGAAGAGCAAGGTTTCCTCGCGGTTGAAGATCATTTCCGGCATGGACATCGCCGAGAAGCGCCTGCCCCAGGATGGCCGCATCAAGACCAAGGTCGACACCGCCACGGCCAAGAAGGTCGTTGACATGCGCGTCTCCTCGCTGCCCACCATCCATGGCGAGAAGATCGTCATCCGCATCCTGGACAAAGACCAGCTCAAGCTCGACCTGACCCAGCTCGGTTTTGAGCCCAGTTCGCTGCAGAAGTTCGAACGCAACATCAAGGAGCCATGGGGCATTATCCTGGTCACCGGCCCCACCGGATCGGGCAAAACCAATACGCTGTACTCGGCCGTCTCCAAGCTGAATGACGAGGAAGTGAACATCCTGACCGCGGAAAACCCCGTGGAATTCAATATTTTCGGCATCAACCAGGTCAACATCAAGGAGCAGATCGGCCTGACCTTTCCGGCCGCCCTGCGCACCTTCATGCGCCAGGACCCGAACATCATCCTGGTGGGTGAGATCCGCGACTTCGAGACCGCCGATATCGCCATCAAGGCCGCCCTGACCGGCCACCTGGTCCTTTCGACGCTGCATACCAACGATGCGCCGTCGACCATCGCCCGCCTGGTCAACATGGGCATCGAACCCTTCCTGGTAGCCACCGCTCTGCGCCTGGTCCAGGCCCAGCGGCTGATCCGCCGCTTGTGCGCCAACTGCAAGGCCCAAACCAAGATCCCCGCCCAGACC
Organism: Acidobacteriota bacterium; assembly: GCA_028749105.1. GTDB lineage: Bacteria > Acidobacteriota > Aminicenantia > UBA2199 > UBA2199 > UBA2199. The sequence goes on from JAQUQF010000010.1 coordinate 6,037, forward strand.
CTCATCGAGATCGGCTTCACCCCGGAGGAGGCCAAAAGCGTGCAGATCTACGAGCCCAAAGGCTGCGACAAGTGCAACAACACGGGTTACAAGGGCCGTGTCGGGCTGTTTGAAGTCATGGAGCTCGATGAGGAGATCCGTGAGATGATCATGATCGGCGCCTCCACCTCCGAGTTGCGGCAGAAGGCCAAGGAGAAGGGCATGCTCACCCTGCGCATGAGCGGGCTGGAAAAGATCAAACAGGGGATGACCTCGATCGAGGAAGTATTGAGGGAAACTTCCAAGATCTAAGGAGAAAAGCATGGCATTGCCGCTTCCGCAACTTTTGAAGATCATGGTCGACGAGGGGGGGACCGACCTGCATATTACCACCAATTCGTCGCCGCTGATTCGTGTCCACGGCCTGTTGAAAAGGATCGAACACCCGTCGCTGTCGCCGTCCGAGACCAAGCAGATGATCTACAGCATCCTGAACGACAACCAGAAGTACAAGTTCGAGGAGAACTGGGAGCTCGACTTCTCCTTCGGCATCAAGGGGCTGGCCCGTTTCCGCGCCAACGTCTTCATGCAGCGCGGCGCCGTCGCCGGTGCTTTTCGCCGCATTCCCTACGAGATCTGGGGCTTCGAAAAGCTGGGCCTGCCGGCCATCGTCCCCACCATGACCAACAAGGCCCGCGGCCTGATCCTGGTCACGGGGCCGACCGGCTCCGGCAAGACCACCACCCTGGCGTCGATGATCGACAAGATCAACAAAGAACATCCGGTGCACATCATCACCATCGAGGACCCCATCGAGTACCTGCACTCGCACCGCAAGGCCATGGTCAACCAGCGCGAGCTGCACGCCGACACCAAGAGCTTCCCCATGGCGCTGCGCTCGGTCCTGCGCGAGGACCCCGATGTCGTACTGATCGGCGAGATGCGCGACCTGGAGACCATCCAGGCGGCCATCACCGTCGCCGAGACCGGCCACCTGACGTTCGCCACCCTGCACACCAACTCCGCGGCCCAGACCATCAACCGCATCGTCGATGTCTTCCCTCCCCACCAGCAGGACCAGGTGCGCACCCAGCTTTCGATGAACCTGGAGGGCATCATCACCCAGGCGCTGCTGCCCAAGGCGGACGGCCGCGGCCGCTGCCTGGCCGTGGAAATACTGATACCGAATGCGGCCATCCGCCACCTGATCCGTGACAACAAGATCCACCAGGTGTACTCCTCCATGCAGATGGGGCAGGAAAAGTATGGGATGATCACTTTCAACCAATCGCTGGCCAACCTCTATTTCAAGCGGGATATATCGCTGGAGCAGGCCATGGGTGTCTCGCACAATCCCGAGGAACTCCAGGAGCTGATCAACCGGGGGCCCACGGCCATGTCCGGACAATTCAAAACGAGCCCCACCCCGGCCGCGACCACCAGCGCCGGCAAGGCGCATTCATAAGGGGGAAACAACATGCCAGTTTTCAAATACCGGGGAAAAAACAAGGTCGGAAACATCATCGAGGGCGAGCGAAGCGGCCACAACTCCAACGAGATCATCACCGCCCTGGAAAAGGAGCAGATCCAGGTTCTGAGCATCGAGCGCAAGAAGCTCAAGCTCAACATCCCCTTCATCGGCGGCAAAAAGAGCGTCTCGCTCAGAACACTCGCCGTCTTCAACCGCCAGCTCTCGGTCATGTTCAACGCCGGGCTGCCGATCACCCAGGCCATCGGCATTCTTGGCACCCAGCAGAAGGATAAATTCTTCAAGGACGTGCTGCTGGAAGTCCGCAAGGATGTGGAAGCCGGCTCCAACCTCTCCAATGCCATGAAGAAGCACCCCAAGGTCTTCAATGACCTGTACACCAGCATGATCCAGGCCGGCGAGGCCTCGGGCAACCTCGACACCATCCTGCTGCGCCTCTCGCAGTATGTTGAGAGCATAACCAAGCTGGTCGGCAAGGTGAAGTCGGCCCTGACCTATCCGATCGCCGTCATTGTCATCGCCCTGGTCCTGACCGGCGTCCTGTTGTGGAAGGTCGTGCCGGTGTTCCAGGACATGTTCTCGCAAATGGGCGCCGAGCTGCCCATGCTCACCCAGCTCGTGGTCGATGCCAGCGCCTTTTTTTCCTCCAACATCATCTGGATCATCCTCTTCATCATCGGACTCGTCTTTCTCTTCCGCTGGTACTATGGCACATTCAAGGGACGGCGCGTGATCGACAACATCAAGCTGAAGATCTGGGTGTTCGGCGAGCTCCTGACCAAAGTGGCCGTGGCCCGCGTCACGCGCACCCTGGCCACGCTGCTGACCTCCGGCGTCGAGATCATCGAGAGCATGACCATCACCGCCAAGACCTCGGGCAACGCCATCATCGAGGACGCCGTCCTCAAGAGCCGGGCCCTGGTCCAGGAAGGCAAGCCGCTCTGGGAATCGTGGGAAGAGACCAAGCGCTTCCCTTACATGGTGACGCAAATGGTCGCTGTCGGCGAGCAGACCGGCTCGCTCTCCACCATGCTCGGCAAGGTGGCTGACTTTTACGACGAGGAGGTCGACCAGGCGGTCAGCGCCATCGTCTCGCTGATGGAACCGCTGATGATTGTGGTCCTGGGCGGCATTGTCGGCACCGTCGTCGTGGCCATGTACCTGCCGCTGTTCGACATCATAGGAAAGGTCGGATAGACAGGGAATCTTGATCTCCGTCGAGGCCCGCTCACAGCACAAGAAACTGGTATTCCTGAATTCCATCCGCATTGCGATCCTGTCCGCCCTGGCTCTGGTTTCGGGGATCCTGCTGCTGTTCTTCAAGGCGCCCGATTCGCTGCGCACCATCCTGTTCCTGCTGCTGGCGGCCATCGGGGTCGCCATCCTGTTCTTCCCCCTGGTGCGCCTGATGCGGGGGCGCACGCTCGTCTACGTCGAGCTGGGCTTCGACATCCTGCTGGTTTCGCTGCTGGTGTACGTGTCGGGGGGCGTCGTCAGCCCCTTCTATTTTTTATACATCCTGCCGATCATCGTGGCCGCCATATTCCTGTCCCGCCGGGAGACGGTGATCGTCGCCACCGTCTGTTTCATCTCCTTCGGCGCCCTCTCCGACCTGCTCTTTTTGAAGGTCATTCCCTATTACCCGAATTTTGAGGTCGGGGAAGTCTCGTTGGGGACTTTCATCTACAACCTGCTGATGGGCTTCATCGCCTTCGCCAGCGTCAGCATCATCGCCTCGTACTATTTCGAGAGGATGCGCCGCACGGGCGAACAGCTGCGCGATGTCCAGGAGAACCTGCAGGACATGATCCTGCTGAACAACTCGGTCATGGAGAAGATGGAAAACGGTTTCATCACCGCCGATACCCAGGGGCGGATCATCTCCTACAACCCCAAGGCCGCCCAGTTCCTGAATCTGAAGCAGGGGAGCAACCTGTTCGACATGCTGCTGCCCCGTGAGGACCTGCCCGAGATCCGCAAGATCTGGCAGGGCAACAATTCCTATTATTTCGAGAAGAACCTGCGCGGCTACTCTCTGGGCATCTCCCTCTCCTCCATCGAGAAAGTCTCGTCCTTCGAGCGGCTGCTGGTCTTCCTGATCACCGACCTGAGCGCGATCAAGGAGATCGAAAGCATGCTCAAAGAGAAGGAGCACCTGGCGCTGATCGGCGAGATGGCCGCCGGCATTGCCCACGAGATCCGCAACCCGCTGGCCTCGATCTCCGGATCGGTGCAGTTCCTGCGCCGCGAGCTGAAGCTGGAGCCCGAGCTGCGCAATTTGATGGATATCATTGTCAAGGAGTCCAGCCGCCTGTCGGCCTTCATCGAAGAGTTCCTGAACTTCTCCCGGCAGGCGCCGCTGGAAAAGAGCGACTTCGACCTGGCCGGGCTCGTGGACGACGTGACGGCGATGAACGCCCGCACCCTGAAGGCGGTGCGCTTCATCAAGAAGTACAATGCCGGGATCATGGTGCACGCCGACGCCAAGAAGATCAAGCAGCTGATATGGAATCTTATGAACAATGCCGTCAAGGCGCTCAAGGAAAAGGGCGAGATCGAGATCAACATCCTCCAGGATCCCGGCGACGCCGGGTCGGTCCAGCTCTCCATTCGCGACTTCGGCATCGGGATGGACCGGGAGGAGGTGGAGAAGATCTTCATCCCGTTCTATTCGAAGTTCGCTTTCGGCATCGGGCTGGGCATGAATATCGTCAAGCGCATCGTGGACGAGCATGGCTTCACCATGGATATCCGCTCCGAGAAAAACCAGGGAACCGAGGTGGTTGTATGCTTCAAAAAACCGTGAGCATTCTGGTGGTGGACGACGACCGCAGCCTGCGCAACATGCTGTCGTTCGTCCTGAGCAAGGAGGGCTTCCAGGTCGTCGAGGCCGAGAACGGCCTCGACGCGCTGAAGAAGCTCAAGGGGGCCAAGTTCGACCTGGTGGTTTCCGACATCCGCATGCCCGACCTCAACGGCATCGAGCTGCTGAAGAGGATCAAGACGCACGACCCGGACCTGCCGGTAATCATGATTACGGCCTACGCGGCCACCCACGACGCCATCGAGGCCATGAAGCTCGGCGCCGAAGACTACATCATGAAGCCCTTCAACCTCGACGAGTTGAAGATCATCATCAATAAATCACTGCACAAGAAAAGCATCGAGCTGGAGAACATCGAACTGAAGCAGATGCTTTCGGACAAGGAAAAGTTCGAGAACATCGTTGGCGGCGATCCGAAGATGACCAAGATCTATGAACTGATCCGCACCGTGGCCCAGACCGATTCCACGGTGCTGGTCACCGGCGAGAGCGGCACGGGCAAGGAGCTGATCGCCCGGGCCATTCATGCGCAAAGCCGCCGCGCCGCCCAGAAGTTCGTCTCCATCAACTGCGGGGCCCTGCCCGAGAATCTCCTGGAAAGCGAGCTGTTCGGCCACAAGAAGGGCGCCTTCACCGATGCCTATCAGGACAAGGAGGGGCTGTTCGAGGCGGCCAGCCAGGGGACGCTGTTTCTCGACGAGATCTCCGAGATGTCGCAGAAGATGCAGGTCAAGCTGCTGCGCGCCATCCAGGAGAAGGTGATCCGCCGCGTCGGCGGCACCAGCGAGATCGCCGTCGACGGGCGCATCATCGCCGCCACCAACCGCGACCTGGTGGAGAGCATGGAGAGGGGCGAATTCCGCTCCGACCTGTACTACCGCCTGAACGTGATCTCCATCCGCGTGCCGCCGCTGCGCGAGCGCCGCGACGACATCCCGATCCTGATGCAGCATTTTCTGCAGCGCTACAACCAGAAATTCGCCAAAAGCATCACCGGCTTCGACAAGAAGGTATTGGAACGCTTTGCCGGCTACGATTGGCCCGGGAATGTGCGCGAGCTGGAGAATTTCGTCGAGCGCGGCGTGGCGCTGGAGAAGGGGAGCGTGATCAGCGCCGACTCGCTGCCGGTCGAGATGGTCTACGGCTCCGCTGTCGCCAAGTCCGGCGGCGAGGAATGGCTGCCGCAGCTGGAAGCGGGAAAGCTCGACTTCAACCAGTACCTCGATGACCTGAGCAGGCGCATCATCATCAACGCCCTCGCCCGCTGCCACGGCAACGTGAAGAAAACGGCCCAGGTGCTGCAGGTAAACTACCGCTCGTTGCGCTACCTGATCGAAAAATTCAACCTGAAGGCGCGTTCCTGACCGCCCCCGCAACGGGAATCAGCGCTGGAGCAGGAACAGCCGGCGCCAACCGTCTGTTTTCGGGCGCCCGGGCCCGCTGCGCCTGCTGAGCAGGGCGTAGGCGATCATCCCAGCCATCGCTCCCAGCAGGTCGAACCCGATGTCGGACCAGGAGAAGACTCGGCCGGGAGAAGACAACTGGTGCCGTTCATCGAGGAAAGCGAGCAAGGCCACGACGAGCAGGACCGCGGCCATGGTCTTCAGGCGGCGGGGAGAGGCGAAGATCTGGATGAAGAAAAACGCCAGAAGGAAATACTCGATGCTGTGGGGAATGAAGTCGGGGATGCCCGAGGGCAGGGAGCTGGCAGGCAGGGAGGACAGGGCCAGGATCCCGGCATAGATGAGCAGTGAGACGATGCCGGCGATGACCCGCTGCCGATTGTCCATGGGGCGGCTAGGCGAAATGCATGATCCAGCTGAAGACGACGACGCCTCCGGCCATGGTGAGAAAAAGCTTCAGCCCGTAGCGAAAAATAGTGCGGCCGTCGTCGTGGCGGATAAACGCCAGGACGATGGAGACGATCAGGGTGAAGACCAGCATGGAGATCATGTGGCTCTTGAAGATCACGGCTTTCTCCCTTTGGCGATATCGAAAGCGTTGAGCGCTACCAGGTAGTTGAGCAGCCCGGCCGCGGCCAGGTAGGCGGTGCCGTAGTGGAAGGTAACATTCTTGATGTCGCCCATGGCTAGACCGGAGAATTTTACAGCGAAATAGAGCAGCCCGTTCCCCAGATCGGAGAGGAAGCCTAGCAGCAGCAGGGGGTGCATCACCGCGGTGTCATAAAACTTCCCCTTCATCAGGATGCCCATCGCCAGAAGCGCCAGGATGCCGGCGAAGAAGACAGCAGCCTTGAGCTTCCTTTTCTGCAGCAGGTGACCGAGCCCGGGAACCAGCCAGGAAATGAAGAATATGAGATGTGGATTCATTGCACTCAGTATACCGCAGGCCGTGGTGAAAAACAAGGCCTGCGCACTCCGAACTCACGTCACACGTTACGCGTCACGGGTCACGGATTCTCGCTTCATTTTTGGTTCTTTATTCCCCATCCTTTTTAGGATATAATAAAGACCAAATAATGAAGAAAATACTGATCGTTGACGACGAAAAAAACATCCAGGTCTCCCTGGCCACGGTCCTTGAGGACGAAGGCTACCAGGTCTACTTCGCCAAGGACGGCAAGGAAGGGATTGAGAAGTTCCAGAACATCCGCCCCGCCGCCATCTTTCTCGACATCTGGCTGCCCGGCATAGATGGGCTGGAGGTCCTGCAGCGCATCCTGGAGATCGACCCGCTGCAGATCGTCATCATGATCTCCGGCCACGGCTCGGTGTCGGCCGCCGTCTCGGCACTCAAGGCCGGCGCCTATGACTTCCTGGAAAAGCCGCTCAGCCTGGACAAGGTGATCTTCGTGCTCACGCGCGCCCTGGAGTTCCGCCGCGTGCGCGACGAGAACATGCGGCTGAAAGTCATCCTCAACCAGGAGGACGAGCTGGCCGGTAACGACGAAAAGAAGCGTTTGCTGCGCGAGAGCACGGCGACCATCGACTTCGAGGCCGCCGACCCGCATTTTCTGCGCAAGCAGCGCACGGTGGCCCTGAGCAACATCATCTACGGCATCGGCCTGCACTCGGGGGAGAAGACCGGCATGGTGATCAAGCCCCTGCCGCCGAACAAGGGCATCCGCTTCGAGAACATTTCCAAGCCGGGCTATATCCCGGCGCGCATCGAGTACCTGAACACCACCGGCTACGCCACCTCGATTAAAAAGGACGACCTGGAGGCGCGCACCATCGAGCACCTGCTGGCCGTGCTGCACGCCTTCGGCATCACCAACCTCGCCGTCAAGATCAACAAGGAAGTGCCCATCGACGACGGCTCGGCCATGAATTTCTGCGAGTTCATCAAGGAATGCGGCATCGTCGACCAGGCTGAGGACGTCCCCGAGATCGTCATTACCCGGCCGCTGCTGATCGGCGAGGAATCGCCGCTCGGCAGGTTCATCAAGATCGAGCCGGCCGACACCTTCTCGGTCCGCTACACCTGCATTTATCCCGAGCCCCTCGGCCGGCAAACCTATGATTTCACCATGAACACCGCCGACGATTTCGTGCACGAGATCGCCCCCTCCCGCACCTATGGCTTTGTCGACGACTTCAACAAGCTCAGCGACATGGGCCTGGCCGAGGGCGGCCGCATGAACAACTTCATCCTCATCGACAAGGAGCGCATCATCAACACCACGCTGCGCTTCCCCGAGGAGCTGGCGCGGCACAAGATCCTGGACATCATTGGCGATTTCTACCTTCTGGGCCGTCCCATCCGCGGCCGCATCATTGCCCAGAAGACCGGCCATACCGACAATGCCAAGATGGTCAATATGATCAAGGACACGTTCCTGAAAAAGATCTGACCTGCCATTTTTATGCCGATGATCCTTTTTCACCGTTGAGTTGGGGAGTATTGCAATATAGTTGCATTTTCTTTAGAATGAAGCCGGGAAATGATCTAAAAAAGATCAGCCTATCGCAAAACGAGGAGGAATGAATGTCTGATGCACTTGGAATGATCGAAACCAAAGGATTTACCGCCATGGTGGAGGCGGCCGATGCCATGGTGAAGGCCGCCAAGGTGGAATTGGTGGGCTATGAAAAGATCGGCGGCGGGTATACCACGGCGATCGTGCGCGGCGATGTGGCTGCCGTCAAGGCGGCTACCGAAGCCGGCGCCCGGGCGGCCGGAAAAGTGGGCGAAGTTGTTTCCGTGCACGTGATTCCCCGGCCCCATGACAATGTGGACAGTGCCTTGCCCCTGGGCCGCGGGCAGGAAAAAGGCCATAAAGCCAAGGCGTAATCATTTATCCATTCCATGCGCTCCGGCCTGATCCGGGCGGAAGGAGTGCTGGCCAAGCGGGGTAAACCATGCAATTAGGAAAAATAATCGGCACTGTGGTATCCAGCCACAAAGAAAAGAAATTGGAAGGCCTCAAATTCCTTGTGATCAAATTCCTTGACCTCGAGATGAAGCCGGCCGGGGGATCGGTCGTAGCCGTGGACGGCGTGGGGGCAGGCGTGGGCGAAGTGGTTCTGGTGGCGGCGGGCAGTTCCGCCCGCCTGACCTCCTTCACGGAAGGCAAGCCGGTGGATGCGGTGGTCATGGCCATCGTGGATGTGCTGGAAATCGACGGCAAGGAACGCTACCGCAAAGGGGAAAATGATTGAATAAGGATGTTCTGCCATGAATGTCAGCGACGATCAGATCAAACAGATAGTTGACCGGGTAGTGGAGAATCTTGCTGCCAATGCCGCAGCGGCTGAAAGCCGACCCGCTGCCCAGGGAGGTTCTTTCGCAAACGAATCGCGGCATGAAACAGAATCTGCCCTCGCGGCAGCATGCGGAGAACGGGGATGCTTCTCCGATATCGACTCGGCGTGCCGTGCGGCCAAAAAAGCTTTTTTGGATTACCGCGATGTGCCGGTCAGGCAACGAAAAAAAATAATTGCCGCTATTCGGGAGATCTGCCTGGACCATTTGCCGGAACTGGCCCGGCTGGCCGTGGCCGAAACCGGTTTGGGGCGCTACGAGGACAAGCTGAAGAAGAACCGTCTGGCCATTGAAAAGACCCCGGGCGTTGAGGACCTTGAACCCGAAGCCTTCACCGGGGACGATGGCCTGACGCTCCAGGAAAGGGCGCCTTTCGGCGTGATCGGCAGCATCACCCCCTGCACCAACCCCTCGGAGACCATCATCTGCAACGGCATCGGCATGGTCGCCGGCGGCAATTCGGTGGTGTTCAATCCTCATCCCTCTGCCAGGAAGATCTCTGTATACGCCGTGGACCTCCTGAACCAGGCGGTGATCTCTGAGGGCGGCCCCCCCGACCTGTTCACCACGGTTGCCAATCCCACCATAGAATCGGCGCAATACCTGATGAAGCATCCCGATATCCGGCTGCTGGTCGTGACCGGCGGGCCGGCCGTTGTGTCAACGGCCATGAAATCGGGAAAACGGGTGATCGCCGCCGGACCAGGCAACCCTCCGGTAGTCGTGGATGAAAGCGCCGATCTGGAAAAGGCGGCCAGGGAAATCGTGGCCAGCGCCAGCTGTGACAATAATATCATTTGCGTGGTCGAGAAGGAGATCATCGTCACCGCCGGAGCGGCCGTTGGCCTGAAAAAAGCGCTGCTGCAGGCGGGAGCAGTCGAGTTGGGCGGCCACCAGGCCAGGATGCTCGAAAAGGTCGTCCTGACCGGGGAGGGGCTTCCCAACAAGGCTTGGGTGGGCAAGGACATTCAATCGATCCTGCGGCAGATCGGCATGGATGTTCCCGCCGACAAAAGATTGGCCATCGTGGAAACCGGCGCCGACCATCCTTTTGCCAGGGAGGAGATGCTGATGCCGGTGCTGCCCTTCATCTGCGTACGGGACATCGCGGCGGCCATTGAATTGGCCTACCGCTTGGAGAACGGCTGCTTTCATACGGCGGTGATCCATTCCCGGAACATCGACAGCATGCACCGCATGGCGAAAAAGATGAACACGACCATTTTTGTGAAAAACGGCATGGCCTTGGCCGGACTGGGATTCGGTGGCGAAGGATTTACTTCCTTTACCATCGCGTCTCCCACCGGCGAAGGGCTTACCACGGCCAGGCATTTCACCCGCATGCGCCGATGCACGCTGAGCGGCTATTTCAGGATCGTGTAATTTGCGGCAAGTGATGAAAAGCGACATGAAGCCTGATGCGTTGCGCAGGGCACGCACATGATGTCCAAGCGGGCGGAAAAGATCGTTCGCGCCGTGCAAGCATCCGGGGTCATCGGGGCCGGAGGTGGCGGATTCCCCACCCACATCAAGCTGCAGGCGCGGGCGGATACCGTGATCGCCAACGGCAGCGAATGCGAGCCCCTCCTCGCTTCGGATAAAACCCTGCTCAAAAGGCACGCCGCTTCCGTGGTCGAAGGCA
>JAQUQF010000179.1 GCA_028749105.1 Acidobacteriota bacterium
CGCCGCCAAAATCGAGCAGGTTGAAAACGGAAAGCTCCAGCCGGCCTTTCTTGCCGAATAGTGTCATGTCGCAGCCGAGCTTGAAATTGAAGTCCCAGATGCAGTCTTCCCTGGGACCCCCCTTTTTTCCGTTTTTGTCCTCGGCCTTGATCGTCTGGTAGGTGAGCACCCACTGGTTGTCGCGCCGGCAGGCGTCGATGAAGGCGAAGGGGTCGCCGTCGCGGTACTTGACGCCCCCCCCCAGGAACAGGCGCTTCGACAGGTAACAGCCGAAAAAGACCTTGCCCACGAAGGCGCGGTCGCCGTCGACGCGGCCGTAGCCATTGATCCAGGAATTGGGGAAGGCCTGGCTCTCGGAGATCACGCCGATGTCGTTGGCCTCGGGGCCGTTGCCGAAGGCCGTGGTGCCCATGCCCATGTGGGCCATGAAGGAGAACGAAAAATACCAGCGCCGGGCCTTTTCGCCGTGGATGCGCAGGAGGAACTGGGCGTAGAACGGGTCCCGGCTGAAAGGAGAATTGCCCAGCTCGTAGGCGGTGACCGGGCGGTCCATGATATAGCAGCTCTTCCCGTCGATCTCCTCGGAATGGCCGTACTCGCCGGCGAAGGAGGCCCACAGGGGGCGGCGGATGCGCTTGTAAAGCCCCTTGACGTCCAATTGGAAATTCGCCGATACGCGCGTGGTTACGAACAGCTCGAGCCGTTGGCGCAGGCTGGGCTTCAACGTTTCGGCGGCGGTGTGGCTGTCACCGCCGCTCAGGGCGAACAATGCCCCCTGTTCTCCCTCCTGGAAAAGACCGTCCCTGTTGCCGTCGTTCCAGTAGCAGACTGCGGCGCCGGGACGTTCTTTTTCCAGGAAATCGCTCACGCCGGCGCGCATCTCGTAGGGCAGGACGCCAAAGGAGAGCGAAAGCGTCGTCCTCTTCCCGGCCCGGAAACTGAAGCCGGCTTCGCCGCCCGGCTGCAGGAGATCAAGGTCGTTGGCCGGGTCCCTGAAATCGAGCCCCTGGTAGTGCAAAAAAAACCGGCCAAGGAAGGCGAGGCGAGCGCCGAGGTCGATGCGCAGCAGCGTGCCTGCGGAGGCGGTACGACGCTGGTTGCGGTACTCGCTCCCCTCCTGCCAGCGATAGACCAGATAAGGCTGGCCGGCGAAATAGAGCGCATTGTATTTTCCTGGCCGCTCATGGCCGGAGTTGAAAACAGCGGAGAAATCCAGGAATGGCTCGACTTCGGCTTCACTCCCCAGCAGGGAAAAGCGGAACTTCCGGTCCAGGGCCATGGCCAGGGTATCGGCGCGGAACAACCCCTGTTTTTCAAAGGGGACGAATGCCTGGCCGTCGATGTCCTGAAGGTCCTTGCCGGCATCAACGCCATTGGGCTGGAGCTCCTGCCGCTCGTGGAGCCAGGAAAGCGTCAGATTGTATGCCCGGCCGGCCCAGGAGGCCGCAGCCAGCCAAGAACTCTTGTCCTGAATGTAGGTCTCCTGCGGGTAGCGGCCGACCTCGGCAAAGAGGTTGCCGCGGCGGCCGGCATTGACCGCCAGGTCGAGGTGCAGGTTCCCGGCGGCGGTGCGTCGCTGCCAGCGGCCGAGCATCTGCAGCAGTTCCCCGCTCTCCTCGAACTGCGCGTCGCGCTCATTGAAGTCGTTGAAGCGCCGCTGCTGATTGACATAGCCGGCGGCCAGCAGCAGCGAAGTATCCTTGGAATTCCTGTCGTAGCCGATGTCAAACTGGAAGTTGTTGCCGAGCTTGCGGCGCGTTTCGTACAGGTCGCGGTCGCGCAGGCTGGCGTGGTTGGCCACGGCAAGCTTGGCGAGTCCCAACAGGTAGCCGCCCAAGTTCGGGAAGGCCGTGGACAGCATGACTCGGGCGGCGCTGCGGCCGGACCCGGCGCCAAGGGGACGCGGGACGAAGGAAAAGCCGTGGCTGCGCCTTTGGGGCGTTTCGCTGCGCAGGGACATGGCACCGATGGCCAGAAAGGGGATCTGCAGGGCCGGAGCGCCGTCATCCAGGGCCGAGTTGATCGGGTAGCCGGCATAATCCCAGTTGAACTGCGTCCAGGAGTCGCCCGCGAAATAGACCCGGGGCCGGTCCAGGAGGCCGAAGCCGTTGCTCTCCTCGCTCAGCCAGACGGCGTCGGGAGCCAGGTTCTCGATGAAGTTCGAATAGTAATAGCCGCCGGGTTGCGTTTCCAGCTCGAATCCGGAAACAATGAACTCGGTTTCGTCCTGTTTCTCCTGGCTGTGAACGGGCAAGGAAAAGCAGCAAAGCGCGAACAGCAGGAAAAGGGGAAGCGCGATCCGGGCAGCCATTCGGGAAATATACCATTAAAACGGGGATTCGTAAACTCAAAAACTCCCCCCAACAAGGGGATGGGGGATGAATATTGAGTTACCTGATCTCGTAGCGGAAGGAGAGGCCGGCCCCGCCGGGGGCGAGGGCGGGCGCGAGCTGGAAGCGCCGGTTCTGGTTGCGGACGACCATCTTGCCTACAACGAAGCCGACGGCGGCTCCCAGGAAGACATCGGAGAGCCAGTGGGCGTCCTCGGTCAGCCGGGAAAGCCCGACCAGGGCGGCCATGCCGTAACAGAGCGGCGGCACCCAGGGTCGGTGACGGTAATTCTCGGCGATCACGGTGGCCAGGCTCCAGGCCGAGACGGTGTGCCCGGAAAAGAAGGAGTCGTAGTTGGAAAAACCTTCATCGTAGCGTTTGAAAAAAGCCGCGGGTCCATGCCAGTGATCGATCCCCTGCTCGACGGAGGGGCGCTGGCGCCCGGCCAGGTGCTTGACGACCTGGACCAGGAATCCGGTATGCAGAAGGGTCTCCCAGGCCATCAGCCCGGTGTCGCGCGCCCGGCGATCCCTGGCCAGCACGCCGCCGAGAAAGAAGAGGCCGGCGATGCCGCAGTCCACCCCCCAGTCGCCCAGCAGGGTGGCAGCGGGGCTGACCTTGTCCACCCAGGGGTTGGTCCCCTGGAAGGACTTGAACTCCCTGTAGATCGCCTCGTCGTTGGCGATCAGGGCGCCGGTGGCGGCCAGAACGGCGCTGCAGACCAGAAAGTCCTTCGCATCCCAGTGCAGGGGGGCGCCCCACATCCGTCCTTCGTCCTTCAGGAAATTCGACCTGTAGGGAGCAAGCTTCATTTCCCCGGCCGGGGCCGCGGTGCCGGCCGCGTCCTGGCCGGCAAGGGGCGCCCCGGAGAGCAGGCACAGGATCAGCAGGGCAACCGCAGTCTTGTTCACCATCGGGTTTTTGTCTCCATGGAAGACCGGAAAGGAACGGGAAGCATCATTTTACACCAAGCACGGCCCGAAGTAAACCGAATTCCGGAGCTCTCCAGGTATCCGGCCATGGTATTGACAAAACCGCGTTTATGCCGTATAAAGGAGACTCATGCCGAAGTGGTGGAATTGGTAGACACGCCAGTTTCAGGTACTGGTGGGCATTACGCTCGCGGGGGTTCGAGTCCCCCCTTCGGCATGTTTTCTCATCCTGACAGACAAATGACCAGTCCAAGTCGAGATTTCCAATCATGAAAAAAGGGAACGTCGCCGTCCTGCTTTCCGGGCGCGGTAGCAATTTCGCCGCCATCGTCCGCTCTTCCCGGGCGGATGGCGCTGATTTTACGGTGCGCCTGGCTGTCAGCGACTGCGGGGAGGCCGCCGGGCTGAAAAAAGCCGCCCGTTTCGGCATTCCGGCCCATCACATCGATCCCGCGCTCTTCCCTGGCAAGGCCGCCTACGAAACGCGCCTGTGCGAGCTGCTGGAGCGCGAGAAGATCGACCTGGTCTGCCTGGCCGGCTACATGCGCCTCGTCGGCCCCGTGCTGCTCGGCCGCTTTCCCGGCCGCATCCTGAACATCCACCCGGCCCTGCTCCCCTCCTTCCCCGGCCTCGACGCGCAGGCCCAGGCCCTGCGCCATGGCGTGAAGGTCAGCGGCTGCACCGTCCATTTCGTCGATTCCGGCACCGACACGGGAGCGATCATCGCCCAGCAAGCGGTGGCGGTGCGGTCCGGCGACGACGTCGAGAGGCTCAGCCGCAGGATCCTGCGCCAGGAGCACATCCTCTATCCGCGCGTCATTTCTATGTTCTTTGCCGGCCGCTTGCAAATCGCGGGCCGCACGGTTATCATCAGCGAATGAGCAAACGCACGCTCGGCGCCTTCCTTTTCCTGGCCCTGGCGGCAGCGGCCCTGGCCGGCGACTTTTCCCTTGAGAAGGCCAAGAGAGTCGACGGCTTCCTGGCGCGCATCGCCGCCCGGCGACAGGCATCCCTGTTCCTCAAGAAGATGGTCTTCAGCGAGAGCGAGCTGAACTCCTACCTTAATCTGGTCTACATCAAGAAATACGCCCCCGAGGTGACGTCCATCGAGCTGCATCTCAAGGACAAGGACCTGGT
>JAQUQF010000180.1 GCA_028749105.1 Acidobacteriota bacterium
CCAGTCGATCACCTTGGTCATGACATTTCCTCGAATGTGGATTTGCTGCATGATAGCACAAACAGAGCCTGACTTAAAGCCGAAATACAGTGATAGTGGTAGTGATAGTGATAGTCTTAACGGCAATGGTAGCAACAGCCGAGAGATGATCTCTTTATGATTTTGGATCCATCTTCATGTAAGGGCGGTTCGCGAACCGCCCCTACACGAAGCAGAATAACCATGGGGAATTGTCCCCATATCATGCCTGCACTGAATCCTTTTCTTCACAACCACTACCACTATCACTAACACCTCTCTACGCCTTACGCCGAGTTTAAAAGCCCTTGTTCAGGCCGGCGTGAGCAGGACCATGGTCTCCAACTGCGGGGTGCCGGCGAACATGTCCAGGGAGACGGCGCGGCGGACAAAGTAGCCGCAGCTGCGCCAGCGGCCGATCGCCTCGGGGATCTCGTCGGCGGCGCAGAACAGGTGAAGGACGCGCCCCGGGCGGCGGCGGGCGATGGAGGCGATGACCGTCCTGTCGGCCCCCCTTCGCGGCGGATCGAGGATGACATCCTCTTCATCGGGCATGAGAGGCGGCGGCAGGAGCGTTTCCAGGCTGCGGCGCTCGATGGCCGCGGCAAGGAAGCGGATGCGGGACGAACGGCCGCGAGCATGGGCCGCCATGTCGCTGCCGGCGCGCACCGAGGAAAGGGCGGCATCAACGGCGACGACCTCGCGATAACCGGGCTCCAGCGAGAAGGCGAACAGGCCGTAGCCGCAATAGAGGTCCAGAAGGCGCTCCCCCATCCCGCCCGCCATGAGGCTGCGGGCATTGTCCACCAGCAATGGGAGAATGGATTCATTGACCTGGGAAAAAGAGGTGGGCGGAACGGAGAAAACGGCGGCGCCGACGCGCAGGCGGAAGCGCTCGGGGCCGAACAGCCGCTTGATGGGGAACGAGCCCCTGGGCATGTCAGTCTCAAGGTAATAAGGGGAACGGCTGGGATCGATGACCAGGAATGCCGATACGACGCTACTATCAAGTCCGCGTATGAGATCCGCCGCCCGCAGCAGCAGCCGGTGGCGCCCCCTGTCCATGGCCGACATGTTGAAAATGACCATGAATTCTTCGTAGGTGCCGCGGATGACAACGAAATTGAGGGCTTGAGCCAGGGGAGAAAAAGCGGGGGTCGACAGCAGCCCCTCCAGGGCGGCGAATATCCGCGCATGCTCTTCGGGCTCGATGAGCTCCGCCCCATCACTGGCCATGAAAATCGCTCCAGGAGCGATTTTTCGGCCGGCATGTCCGCGAACGGCTCCGACTCCTGCCGCATATCGGCCGCGGCGTTTGCTTGTCGTACGGTAGCGGCGCGGCCTGGGCGATGGGACTATGCCTTCTGGCCGCCCCGGCAATTCGTGGTGCCTCCAGAAAAGACGCAACGCTTCGTTTTTCAGTTCGCTTTCCAGGCCGTAATCGAGGCTTGACAGGACGGCCGACCCGGCCTGAGGCAGCCTTAATCGTCTTTTTGAGGCCTCAAGACGGATAAAACTCTCCAAAGAACCGTCATGGTTGGCAGAAGCACATTTCGAACTATTTTGTGCCACTTTGGCTGCTTTTATGAATTTTATCGGCCAATTTATCCAAAAAAAGATAAATTTCACGGCACACCCAGGCGTCGGTGGCCGCATAAACGACCTGGGCAGGGGCCAGCTGCGAACGCTCCCAGTTGGAGCATTGCGCCCCCTTGGAGATGCGAATGCCAAGGGTCTGGGCGGCAAGGGTGCGCACGCCGTTGGCCCTGAACCCCTTTTTTCCCGCCATCTTCCCCAGTTCGACAAAGCCGGCCGGGGTGAAGCGCATGACCTCGTGAAGGCTGGTTATATCCCCGGCAATGGCCACTCCGGCCTTTATAACCTGGCCATCAGCCAAAATGGATGCCAGCGGGCTCAAATCCCCGATTTTTTTCAGCTGCAGCAGGTAAACCCTGCTTTTTCCGGCCAATTGCACCAGTGCCGGCGGGAAATGGTCGCCGCTCTTGAACGTCGGCCGCACCTCGATGTCGAAGCCCAGGACCTTCTCGGCATGAAGCCCGGGCATGACGGCCCGCAGCCGCTCGTCGCCGTCTATGATCTCGACCGGCCCATCGTATTTTTTCAGGGGCAGCAGGTTGATATCGGCCTTGGTGAGGCCGGGGGTCGGCGACGCGGCAGAACGCGGTGTTTGTTGATTTTCCATGGAGGGGCCATTGTAGCATAAGAAGAAAGGGGATGCTATCGGGCTTCCCCCCAACGGTTCCGATCAATACGAATTATAAGTAACTGTCGTGTTGAAATGAACAGTCTGGATGTTTGAATTGTCATCGGTAACGGTAATGAATATATCCATATTATCTGGATCGGCACTGAAAGGCTTTCCCAGGAAAGGAGAAAAATTCTGGTGGGCTTGGTCGGCGTAACTCACCGTGATGATGCCGCTGTTGTAGGCATTCATTATCGGTTCCCCGTATGAATACAAAGCATAAGATGGATAATTGCCGTTGTTTATTTCAAAAAGCTCGGTGTTTCCCGATTTGAAGATAAATTGCCAGGAAGTGATTCTCCCGCCGATCTCATTCTGAGATGCTATCCTGCCGATCATGACCAAATAAGTCAGGTTTTCGAAATGAAAATACTTCACTTTGCTCACTCCGCTGGTTACGGCAAACAGTCCTTTCGGATTCTGCGGAATTTCATCGCTTTTTTTACATGATGAATTGAATATGAGCAGGGATAAACAGATTATATTCAACAGACCGAAAATGCTTTTTTTCATTTTATCTCCATATGGGAAAACCAGATCTCTCCCTACAATGCCAATAGCAAGAGTTGTGCCAAAATTTCCTCGGTCAAAGTCTCTGTTTTTTCAAATTTGGCTGTCACCTTGCGAGGAAATTGGCCGACAAAGCAGGAATTATCTTGATTAACAGGAATTTTATGGATTTTCCAGAAAATATTCACAAGCAATAATGACGGTCGGGGTTGGGGATGAGTTTGAGGAACTTTAAAAAAAATAGCGCTACGGGGAATCGAACCCCGGTTTGGAGATTGAGAATCTCCCGTCCTAGCCGCTAGACGATAGCGCCATCCAGGTTTTCAGCGGTTGTCTAAAAAATGAAGCCGCCGCTTTTCTCAATAAAATGGCTGGGATGCAGGGACTCGAACCCCGATAATATGATCCAGAGTCATATGTCCTGCCATTGGACGACATCCCAGCGCAAGCGAAATTATACCCGAGAACAAATTCGTTGTCAATCGTCCAAAAATGCGGGAGCGATAAAGAGTCGACCCTGCCTACGCCTTCGCATCGCCGTAGTACTTGCGGATGAATTTTTCCTGGACCTTGAACGACCAGTGGACGTCGCGCAGGAAGATCGCGGCCGACTGGGGGTCGCCGGCGGCCAGGAAATCGACGATCTCCTGGTGCTCGCGGATGGACGACTGCTCCCACTCCTTGATCCATTGCCTTTTCCGGGGAAAATCGTAGAGCCGTTTCTTCAGGTTGCCGACGATGCGCGTCAGGTTGCCGTTGCCGCAGGCCGCGACGAACGCGTCGTGGAACAGCAGGTTCTTCTCATAGAACAGGTCGAAATCGCCGGCGTCGATCGCCTTCTGCATGCGGCGGTTCAGCCCGTCCATCTTCCTGATCCCGGCGGGCCCCAGGCTGGGAAAGGACTCGATCAGGGCCGAGCTCTCCAGGGCGCCGATCACCTGGTAGAATTCGCGGATCTCCGCCAGCGGCAGCGGGTTGACGAAGATCCCCCGCCGCGGGCTGATGGTGACGAAGCCCTCCATCTCGAGCTGGATGAGGGCGTCGCGCAAAGGCGTCTTGCTGACGCCCAGCTTGCCGGCGGTGGCCTCCATGTTGATGGTTTCGCCCGGCTGCAGGCGATGCTTCTGGAACTGCTGGCGCAGGTAATCGTAGACCTGCTCCTTCAACGACTTCAGCACGAGCCCGCCCTTGGCTGTTTTCATGGCGCAAGTATAGCGCAGAAAAAAGAGCCATAGCAAGTCAGGAAAATAGTAGTCAGTAGACAGTAGACAGTAGACAGTAGAAGAGCAATTCAATGTGCTCTTTTTTCGGAAATTGCATAATGCACGATCCTTTGAAATCTTTTAATTAGATTGTTTAGTGCTCGCTCCTACTAACTACTGACTACTGGCTACTGACTACTCTCTTCCCCTATTGACAAATCGGCAAATAACTGATATATCAGATATCAGAACCATGGCCGCCAAAGGGACGATATTCGACATCAAACGCTATGCCGTCCACGACGGCCCCGGCATCCGCACTGCCGTTTTTCTCAAGGGCTGTCCGCTGCGCTGCCCATGGTGCCACAACCCCGAGGG
>JAQUQF010000181.1 GCA_028749105.1 Acidobacteriota bacterium
GCTTGTCCATGTAACTCCCGATAACGGCGCCGGCCGCGCCGCCGACAGCCGCCCCAATGATCGCGCCAAGCAGCGTTTTTCCGGCGGCATGGCCGATCAAGCCGCCGAGGACGGCGCCGCCGGCGCCGCCGATCACGCCGCCCTTCGCGGTTTTGCTCCAGGAAGCGCAGCCGACGGCCGCCAACACAAAAACCACCACGACAAACAGGGTCACAATTCTTTTCATTTTTTCCTCCTTCCTCCACTTGCCTTGCGCGATTCCCGCTCCGGCGCTTTTTGAATAGTTTGCAGCTTCAGGGAGAAACTACCAATTTCAAAGCAATTTTAATGCCAGAAGCTTTCCGCAAGCACAGAATGTCAATAAATTATTATCCTCACAGAAAAATGGGGATCTCAGATTAAACCAGCGGCTCGATCTTGTAGCGGTGCCGCACCTTCAGGTACAGACGCAGGGCGAAAATCCGCAGGAATGCCAGCAGGAGAAAGGGAATGCGGTCGGCGGGAGGGGCAAAGTGCTTCTTCCCTCTCAAGAAATCGCTGAGGGTCCTCCATCTCCAGCGGAAGTATCTGCGGAAAGAATAACTCTTATTGTACAAGCTGGCGTACTGGCGGTAAAAATCCCGGCGGCTGAGCCTGGTGGGCAGCACCGAATGGGTGAAGTCGAAGAAATCGTAATCGCGAATGGCCAGGCGCTCGTGATTTTCTTCATACAAGGTTGTCCCCGGGAGCGGGGTCAGCACCGTGTAGACCGGCCGGAAGAGATCCATCTTGAGGACATAGTTGTAGAGCTGCCGGAAGTCGTCCCGGGAAAAATCGGGGTCGACGATCAGATGGGGAGAGACGCTGATGTCCAGTTCCCGGAGAATGCGCAGGGCTGCGATATTGGTTTCGGCGGCGACCTTCTTGTTGAGTTTCTTCAGGTCCTCGTCCCGGAACGATTCGATGCCGACCAGCAGGTAGTCAAGCCCGACTTCTTTCAGCGCCACCAGCAGGTCCGGGTGACCGGCGATCATGTCGGTGCGGGCGTACATCATAAACCTCTTCCTGATGCCGCGGTCCCTGAACATCTGCACCAGGCGCCAGGCCCGGCCGGTGTCCTGGAGGGTGTTGTCGGCGGCAAAGCAGACCAGGTCGACGCCGGCGGCCAGGGCGGCGAACTCGTCGACAACCGCCTCCACGCTGCGGGTGAGGTATTTGCCATCCATGATCTTCCAGCAGGCGCAGAACGTGCAGCGGTAGGGGCAGCCGCGGCTGGAGACGATCAGGCCGGTGACGTTGCCCACGGAATCGCGGTAATGCTTGCGGTAGTGGCTCGTCAGGTGCCGCGCCGGCAGCGGCAGGCGGTCCAGGTCGCCCGCAAACGGACGCCGCTCGGTGAACCGCAAGCCCTTCTCCCCGACCAGCGCGATATTGGGGATTTCGCCAACGTCGCCGCCGCCGGCCAGGATCTCGACGAACTGCTTGAACGACTCGTCCGCCATCCCCTGAAAGATGACGTCGACAAAAGGCCGGGCAAAGTCGCCGGGCAGGATGGTGGCATGATGGCCTCCGACCACCGTCTTGATCAGCGGGTCGAATTTGCGGACCTCTTGCAGCACCGCCGACGCGGCCCGCACGTCGCAGGTGAAGGCGGTCACCCCCACCAGGTCGGGCTGGAAGCGGTCGAGTTTCCGCCACAGGTTCTTCTCGATGCGCATGTCAAGGATCTCGACATCGTGGCCGGATGCGGCGGCGGCGACGTATTCCAGTTCCAGCGGCTCGTCGTGGTTCGGGGCCAGCAGGTTTTTATTGAGCGGAGGTTTAATCAACAGGATGCGCACGCGTGCTTCCTCTTCATGCTGTTTTTATTCGCCATAAACATTCTTCTGCCTGTTCGTTCACCCTACTGGTTCAAAAAAATAGAGAATTGGAAAGGGCATCCTCTCCTCCCCCCGGTGAGAGGACGCCCGATCCGGACCAGCGGAGAAACCGATTCTCGCACCGATCTTCGGCAAACTTGGTACGCGCTAGAGAACCGCGATCAGTCCGATCACCGCGAAGATGACGACCACGACGATGACGATGTCCCGGGTGGACATGTAGCCGCCCCCGGCATCGGAAGCCGTGATCACATCCTGCGCGCCGATCTCGAGCTGCACCGCTGTCTCCTCCTGCTGATTTGCCGTTTTTTCAACGGCCATGGCAAAGGATGAGACCAACACGAACATCAACAGGACACTCCAGAGCTTAGCTGGTTTTCTCATTTTATTTCTCCTTATTTTTGACTATCTCATGCCGGGCCCTTTCAATGCGCAGGGCCCGGACCTGCAGATAATGCTTGCGGATAAACTTCTCGCCCGGAGCCAGGCGCTGCGCCAGTTCCAGGGATTGCAGCGCCGGCTCGATCTTTTCTTGCTTGGCGTACGCCAGTCCCAGGACATCGTGGGCATAGGCGCTTTTGGCGTCCAGGCCGATGGCTTGCCGGGCATAGGCCTCGGCTTCCGCGAACTTGCCTTCTCTCAGGCTGATCATGCCCAGGCTGTATAGGGGATAGGGATCTGTCTTGAGAAATTCCCTGGCCTTTTCCCATTGTTCCTTCGATTTCGTGAAATCCGACCTGCGGTAATAGGCCGTGGCCAGGTTGATGGCGGTCAACGGGTCATTCTGCAAAGCGGGAAAAGGGAAGGGGCTTTGACCGGGGACCACGGCCAGCATCCACCGGCACTCGTTCCGCCCCTTGCCCAGTTCCCAGACCTTCAAGAAATTCTTGGACGACATGGCATAGCGGCTGCCGAAAAAGGGATCGTGAAAAATGACCTGGTCCTTGTCATCATCATAGCCGATGACCACCCGGTAGTGCCCCTTGGGGATCTGTTTGATGGGCTTGGTCAGGGCGATCACCGGTATGCCCCTGGCGACGACCTCCTTCAGGATCCGCAAGTCGCCCTGGAAAGAGTAGCTTGCAAATCCCTTGCTCCGCGGGTACAAGACCATCTCGGAGTTATAGGTCGCCTGGTTCTCGCTGTCGAAGATATCGTCGGTGATCTTCTGCTGGCTGAACGATCCCTTGCCTTCCCAGTAATTGAGGACCATGGCCAGGCAGGCCGGGCCGCAATAGTTGCGCTTCAGCCATTTTTCGCCGGGAACGTTCTGGATCAGATAACCATTCTCAGGTTTCGTAGTGTTGTACTTGAAAACCTGGGCGGAATACAGGCAGGAAGAGATCATCCCCAACACGGTGAGGAGCCCCCCTATCCGTTTTGTCCCCCCTGCCTGAGGATGGGCCATTTTGGCGTTCTCCCCGGTCAAAAGATCTTTCGTCCCTGCAGCAGCCGAATGACCAGCACCACCAGGGCGATGACCAAAAGCACATGGACCAAACCGCCGACATGGAACGCGAAAAATCCCAGGGCCCAAAGAATGATGAGAACAACTAAAACTGTTTCCAACATGTCAACCTCCTTTTTTGCCTCTTATTGTCCTGCTCCCCGCCTTTATTAACCGGCTTGCAAGATCAGTGAGGGCTCACTTGTCATGAAGCATTTATCGTGCCAGAATCATTTGCTGCCTGCCACTTGTCAGGAAATCACTTTCTTTCCAGAAAACTGCGGAATTTCGGCGTTTTTCTGCCCGGAGCCGGGAAAAATGCGCCATCCTTTCCCCAAGAAATCGTTCTGTTAAAAAAGACAATTCCTGTTTTCCAGGACATTTGCGGCCACGCCACTCTGGCGGAACCGTACTGATTCCGGCAGGAAAGGCGCATGATGGAAGCGGGTCCTCCCCGTGGGAAAACGAATTATGGTTTGGCATCTAACATGCATGGCCTATTATGAAAAAGGAAAAGCAAAAATGAATATTTGTCAAAACAACCAAGGAGGTCAAACAAAATGACTGGTTTATTTCTTCTCGAGACAACCAATTACAAGCCGCTGAGTGAGATCCTGCACAACATCCTCACCTTCATCTATTTCCTCGCCCATCAGTCGGGCGTGTGGATCATCAAGGTCATTCAGGCAGTTTTCCCAAGTGCGGCGTTCCTGGACAACCTTGCCGATCCCCTGGGATTCCTGGTCATACTGACCGTATTCATGCTGCTGGTCGGCGTGGATGTCACCAGAAAAATCGTATGGATCGTGGTTTGTGCCGCCTGGATCCTGCTATTCATCAGAATTCTCATGATCATTTTCAAGATCGGATAAGCCAGCAAAGGAAATCGGGGCCCGCTTCTCCGCGTCCCGGCCGCAGGAAGATAAACTTCATAAAATAAAATATCAAAAAAACATTGAAATTCAAAAAACACTTTTGGTAGAATTGTCAGGGAAAAAGCAAATGCCAACGGAAAATGTTTTGATCATTCATTCCGACAAGGTGGGCAGCGAGAGGATCAGCAAAG
>JAQUQF010000182.1 GCA_028749105.1 Acidobacteriota bacterium
AGAAAAAGTGCTGGGCTACATGGGCGAGCAGAGAGGGAAGCAGTTCGATCCCGAGCTGGTCGACGTGTTCTTTTCCATCTACGACGTGATCCGGGCGATCCAGAAAAAATATGTCGACCATTGAACCTGCTTGCGGCGACCCCCTATCCGGCCTGGATGACGCTCCCGGCTTTGCCGGTCCGTCTCCGGACAAGATCGGCCGCCTCATGCCCTTCAAGGTCAGAAAATTCCTGTTGGTGGCCAGCCGCTATGATCATTTCATGCTGGAGGAAGACGGGCGCCTGCAGGACCTGCTGCTGAAAACGTACCAGCAATGGAGCCTGGGCTATGTCCCCCATTTTATCCGCGTCAGCGGCGGCGAGAATGCCCTGGAGCTTCTGCGCCGGGAAAAATTCGACCTGGTCATTGCGGTCATGCGCTTGGGCGACATGGACCCTTTTTCGTTTGGCCGCCGGGCGAAAGAGATCGACCCCGAACTGCCGGTGATCGGCCTGGCCTATAACACTCCGGAATTGAAGCGCCTGCTGGAACTGGATGATGGCAGCGCCCTGGAGAGGATCTTCGTCTGGCAGGGTGACGGCCACGTGCTGCTGGGGATCATCCAGTTCATAGAAGACCGCAGGAATGCCGCCAGTGACACGGCAGCGGTCGGGGTGCAGAACATTCTGCTGATCGAGGATGCCATCGATTTCTATTCCTCCTATTTGCCGCTGATCTTTGCCGTCCTGCGGGAGATGACCGAAACACTGCTCAAGGAGGACCTCACTTTTTCCCAAAAACTCCTGCGCCGCAACGCCCGGCCGCGAGTGCACCTGGCCACGTCCAATGAAGAAGCGGAGGCCGTTTTTGCCAAATTCCAGGACGAATTGCTTGGCATCATCACGGACGCCAGCTTTCCCAGGGACAACGTGGTTGATCCGCTGGCGGGAATCCGCTTCGTGGAAATGGTGCGGAAGCGCAAGCCCCATCTGCCCATTCTGCTGCAGTCGAGCGACGAGGGGGCGGAGCAAATGGCCGTCGGGGCCGGCATCCCGTTCCTGTCGAAAAATTCGCCGACATTGCTGCGCGACCTGAAACTCTTTCTTTCCACCCGCTTCGGGTTCGGCGATCTGCTGCTGCCTGGGGCGGGGCAGGGGGACGTGGTCCGCCTCGCCAACCTGAACCAACTGTACTCTGCCGTCGCCGACTTGCCGGAAGACTCACTGCGGGCGGTGCTGGCCAGCGGCGACCTGGACCGCTGGCTGCGCGCCCGCACCGAGTTCGTCCTGGCCGACTCCGTGCAAAAAGCGTTCGCCGGCGGATCCCCTTCAACGCCGGGCGCCGGCCTGAAAAAACTGATCGCTGATTCCCGCTCCGCCAGCCGCCGCGGCTCCATTGTCCCCTATTCGCGCTATTTTCACGAGGAGTATTCCCAGTTCAGCATCATCGGCAGCGGTTCCATTGGCGGCAAGGCCCGCGGCCTGGCCTTCATGGACCGCATACTGGCCGATCACTTCGATCCGGGAAAGTTCCCCGGCGTGACCGTTTCCATCCCGCGCACGCTGGTGCTGGGGACCGACGTCTTCGACGATTTCATGAGGGAGAACGACCTGCTGCCCCAGGCCGTCCTCGATCACTCCGACGGCCACATCGCCAACCTGTTCATCAAGGCCAGCCTGCCGAGCAAAGTGGTCGGCGACCTGCGCGATTTCATCCGCAACGTCAAGCAGCCCCTGGCTGTCCGCTCCTCCAGCCTGCTCGAGGATTCTCTCTACCAACCCTTTGCCGGCATCTATGCCACCAAGATGCTGCCCAACGACCAGGCCAGCGACGACATCCGCTTCCTCAATCTGGTCAATGCCATCAAGTTCGTTTTTGCCTCGACATTTTTCCGCCAGGCCAAATCATATATCGGCAGCACGCCGCACCGCGTGGAAGACGAAAAAATGGCCGTGGTCATCCAGCCGGTCGTGGGCCGGCCCCACCCCGAGTGCTTCTATCCCGATTTTTCCGGGGTGGCCCGCTCCTACAACTACTATCCCGTAGGCCAGGCCAGGCCCGAGGATGGCGTGGTCAATGTTGCCCTGGGGCTGGGGAAAACCATCGTCGACGGCGGCGTCTCGCTGCGTTTTACTCCCGCTTTTGCTGGGGTATTGCCGCAGTTCGCCTCGCTGAAGGACATGTTTCAGTTTTCCCAGCGTGATTTCTACGCCGTCGCCATGCGCGGCGAGGCTTCGGTCGCCTTCCTGGAGGAAGACCAGTATCTGGCCAAGTACGGGTTGGACAAGGCGGAAGGGGACGGCGTCCTGGAATACCTGGCTTCCACGTATTCGCGGGAGAACGACGCCGTGTACGACGGGGTGAACTTCCCCGGGCCGCGGATCATCAATTTCGCCCATATCCTGAAAAACGGCGTCTTTCCACTGGCCGGCATCGTGAGGGACCTGTTGCAGCTGAGCAGCGAGGCGATGAACTGTGCGGTCGAGACAGAATTCGCGGTGACCCTCGACAGCCAGAACGTGTTCCCCGCCCAGTTCAGCCTCCTGCAGGTCCGCCCCCTGGTCGTGCAGGATGAACTGGTCAAGGTGGAGCTGGACGAGCGCCTGCGGGAATCCGCCTTCTGCTACAGCGACCGCGTCCTGGGCAACGGCGTCACGCAGTCGCTCCGCGATATCGTGTTCGTCAAGCCGGAGGCGTTCGATGCCGCCTGCAGCCCCCAGATCGCCGGCGAGGTCGACAAGCTCAATGCGCGGCTGCGCGCCGAGAATGTCCCCTACCTGCTGATCGGGCCGGGGCGCTGGGGGAGCACCGATCCCTGGCTGGGCATTCCGGTCAAGTGGAGCCAGATCAGCGGCGTGAAGGTGGTGATCGAGGCCTGCCAGCCCAACATGAATGTCGATCCATCGCAAGGGTCGCACTTTTTCCAGAACATGACCTCGCTGCGCATCGGGTATTTCACGGTGCCCATGGACCGCGCCCATGGCTTCATCGATTGGGAGTGGCTGCATGCCCTGCCCGCCGCTGCCGAAAGCGAGCACCTGAAGCATGTCCGCCTCGAGGAACCCGTGACGGTGATGATCGATGGCCGCAGCAGCCAGGGAGTCATTTTGAAGCCGGGCTCTCCTGTTGCCAGGCAAAATGGCTGAACTGCCGGAGGGCTGCGTCCATCCTCCTGGGGGATCATTCCTGTTCGCCAGCGATCTGCACGGCCGCGAGGACCGTTTTCTCAAGCTCTTCTCGCTGGTCCAGGAAGAATGCCCCGAGGCCGTTTTCCTGGGGGGCGACCTCCTGCCCTCGGGGTCCCTGTTGTTCGGGAAGAGCGCTGGCAACCTCAACAGCTTCTTGGAGGAATTCCTCCTGCCGCGGCTGCGAACGCTGCGACTGGCCCTGGGCGCGAACTACCCGCGCGTATTCCTGATCCTGGGCAATGATGATCCGCGCAGCGAAGAAGCCGGATTGGTCCGCCACGAAAAAGAAGGGCTGTGGCACTATATCCATTTCCGCAGGGTGCAGTTTGGGCTCTACGCAATCTACGGCTATGCCTGCGTGCCGCCTACCCCGTTTTTATTGAAGGACTGGGAGCGCTACGACGTTTCGCGCTTCGTCGACCCGGGCAGCGTCCCCCCCGAAGATGGCCGTTTCAGCGTCTCCGTCGCAGAGGAGGAGCGGGGATTTCCCACCATCCAGGAGGACCTGGCGCGCCTGACTGGCGCCGCCCCGCTGGACCAGGCCATCTTTCTGTTCCATTCCCCCCCCTATCAAACAGCGCTCGACCGGGCGGCCCTGGATGGCCGCCAGGTCGACGGCGCCCCGCTTGACGTGCACGTGGGCAGCATCGCCATCCGGCGCTTCATCGAGGAGCGCCAGCCGCTCATCACCCTGCATGGCCACGTCCACGAGTCGGTTCGCCTGACCGGCTCCTGGCAAGAGAAAATCGGCCGCACTCATTGCTTCTCTGCGGCCCACGACGGCTGCGAGCTGGCGGTTGTGAACTTCGATCCCCGCGAGCCGGGAAGGGCCCAGCGTCGTCTTCTTTGAGACGGGAACCCCCCGCCCGAACCGACAAGCACAGAAAATCTCAAAAAACACACCCGCTTTCGTTGCAATTTCATCGGGATTTTATTAAAATCCACTTTGGGAAATTGATTTTCTTGTCAATTACCCATCCGATCGTCGAAACAGGGCGCAAACCAAAAGGAGTGGAATGATGAGCGAGGAGAAATGGGTCAAGGACAGCTGGGATGAGAAGGAAGGCAGGGGGCTCAGCGTCAAGATAAAGAAAACCCTTGATTCGTACAGGTCCAAGTACCAGGACCTCGACATGTACGAGACGGCATGCTTCGGTAAGATGCTGACTCTCGACGGGACGATCATGTTCACGGAGTTCGAC
>JAQUQF010000183.1 GCA_028749105.1 Acidobacteriota bacterium
CGGGATCCACATGACCAGCGAGGAGACGATGACGCCGATCAAATCGCCGATCTGCATCTTCCAGGGCGTGCCGCCCAGGATGTGGCCGACTTTCAGGTCCTGCAGCATCTCGCCGGCCACGGCGGCCGCCACGCAGATGACGGCGGCCACAGCCAGGGTTGCCGTCACACCGGGGATGCCCTTGGCGCCCAGGATCACCATCAGGATGGCGGCGATCACCAGGGTGGAGAGGGTCAGGCCCGAGATCGGGTTGTTCGAAGAACCGATCATACCGACCAGGTAGCCCGAGACGGCGGCAAAGAAAAAGCCAGCGACCAGCATGACCAGCGCCGCGGCCAGGGCAGGCACCAGGTTGGCCTGGCTGAAGCCCATGAACCACCAGTAGACGACGAAGGTGACCACGGCCATGCCGAGCAGGGCGGAGAAGACGATCTTGATGTTGATGTCCTTGTCGGTGCGCAGGGTCGCCTGCTTGCTGGCGGCAGCCTTCTTGACATCGTCGACCGAGCGGCCGATGCCGTTGATCAGGCTCTTGCGCATCTTGAACAGGGTGTACGCCGCGCTCATCAGCATGCCGCCGATGGCCACGGTCTTGACGATGTTCTGGAAGACCGAAGTGGCTACATCAGCCCAGCTCATCAGTCCGGCGTTGACGGCCGGGGCGTACTGCGGGGCCAGGAGCAGCGTCAGCAGGGGCACGAACAGGCCCCAGGCAAGAATCCCGCCAGCGAAGTTCAGCGAAGCCAGACGGGGGCCGATGATGTAACCGACGCCAAGAAAGGCGGGGCTGAGAGCGGGGGTTTTGAGCATGAAGCCTCCGCCGGTGGCAACCCCCTTGA
Organism: Acidobacteriota bacterium; assembly: GCA_028749105.1. Lineage (GTDB taxonomy): Bacteria > Acidobacteriota > Aminicenantia > UBA2199 > UBA2199 > UBA2199. The sequence goes on from JAQUQF010000183.1 coordinate 840, forward strand.
ACTGCTCTTTCAGGCCGGTACCGGGGACAATCTTGGCAGAAAACGCTACGAGCTTTTGCCACTGTGCCGCCAGAAAACCGAAGCCCTTGAGCAGTTCGATGAAGCCGCCGATGCCCATGGCGTAGAACAGGTACTTGGCGCCGGTGGCGCCGCCACGGCCGGCCTTGTGAATCTCGGAAGCGGCGACCGATTCCGGGAACTTCAATTCCGGGTCCTCGACCATCACGCGGCGCAGCAGGGTGACGAAGAGGATGCCCACGATGCCGCCGACCATCATGATGACGGTGGACTTCAGGTAGCCGCTGAAGCTGCCGAAGAACCCGGGATCCCAGACGCCGGCGATCAGGAATGCCGGCAGGGTGAAGATGGCGCCGGCGGCCACCGATTCGCCGATGGAGCCGACGGTTCGGGTGAAATTCTCCTCGATGATGTTATGGTCCTTGAAGAGGCGCAGCAACGCCATGCCCAGCACCGCGGCCGGGTAGGTGGCGGCGATGGTCATGCCGGCCTTCAGGCCGAGGTAGGCGTTGGCCGCGCCGAGCAGGACCGCCAGGAAAAGGCCGATCAGCAAGGCGCGGACGGTGAACTCCTTCAGGTTCTTGTCCGCGGAAACGAACGGTTTGAACTCATTGCTCATGGAAGTCTCCTCCGGAAGTTTTTGAAAAATCATTATACCGGCGGGGAATGAAAAATGTCAAATGGCCGGAGTTGGGAACGCAGCGTCCCGCAGGGCGCGACCCCTTCAGGGGATCAACTCCAATGATCGACCAGGTAGGGCTTGCCGTTCTCGAATTCAAGGCAGAGCGTTTCGATCTCCGCCTCGGCCTGCTCCTGGTCCATGGCCGCCGCTTCCAGGACGAAAGCGGCCGTCTTGCCAAGGTATAGCGGCACCAGCGACTTGAGCAAGTGCTCGCGGGACAACGATTTCTTGTGGTAGGCCAAGGCATAATCATAAATGATCCTCGTCCAAAGGCTGGGCGGGAAACGAAATTCCTTCTCCGGCGCCGCCGCCAGGGCGGCCAGGGCATCGAGATCGCCGCGGCCCAGGACCGACTGCCAGATCATGCCCAATTCCCTCACACCGCTGCCAAAAATGCCCAGCATTCGTCCCACGTCGATATTCACGTTTTCCAGCCCGACCGTGTATTGGAAACCGAACTGTGGGACGCTTTGCGAACCCTGCACCGCCTTCCACACGTCGTGGTAATCGGCCATCAGGCTGAAGGCTGAGCCCACGACCTGGACCAGCATGGCGCTCAGGTCAGAACCCGGATCCTTGGCATCATGGATCTTGGCACCGAGAAAGGCCTGGGCCGTGCGGTAACCGTTGGCCAGGGCCTCGCTGGTCATCCAGATATCGATGCCGTAGCGGGCGATGTCCGTTTGCCAGACATCCTTGCCAAGGTAGTGCTTGGCCAACCGGCCCGAAAAGCCGAAATCGCCGCCGATGGGCTGGCGCAATCGTTTGCCATAGAGGGCCCGCGTCAGGGGGTAAATGATGCTGTTGGTGATGGTGCCGTCAAACTTGTGCCGGTTGTACTGCGGGGCGACGAAGTCGAACTCCTCTTCCAGCACGGGCTTCAGCAGCAATTCCAGCCATTCGGGGGTGATGCTGCGCAGATCGGAATCAACTACGGCGCAGGCCTTGGCCCCTAGGGTAGCGGCGAGCTCAAAAATGGCGCGGAACGCGCTGCCCTTGCCCGGAATGCCGGAGTAGGGCATGACGATCTTGTGAAAGGGCTCCACGCGATGGCGCACGAGAAGGGAATGCATGTCCTCGACCACGGCGCGCTCAACCACGTCCATGGTGCCGTCGCGCGAACCGCCGTCGGAATTAACCAGCACCGCCTTGTGCTCGGGAAAATATTTCGCCAGCCCCGCCTGCACGGCCTTGACGACATGGCCGATGGTGCGGGCGTTGTTGAAGCTCGGGATGCCGACCAGGATGTCGGCGCTGCCGATCGCCTGCAACTGCTGCGAAAGCTCCTGGCGGTTAATCATTTCCGACTTCAGCGCCGGGCAGCGCCCCCCTGACCAGAATGACCTGGATATCCATCACGTTCGTCCCCGTCGGCCCGGTCCGGACATGGCTGTGGCCGCCGCCGCGCATGTCCAATTCGCTGAAAAAAGAATAGGAGTCGTTGTTTTCCAGGAAGAGCGCGGCGTCCATCCCGAGTTTTCCCCCCGCGGCCACTGTAGCGCCGTCCACAATCGCCCCTGCCGCATCGGTCGGGCCGTCGCTGCCATCGCTGCCGGCGGCCAGCATCTCGATGCCATCGCTGCCGGCGATCTCCAGGGCGAAAGCCAGGGCCATCTCCTGGTTGCGGCCTCCCTGTCCCTTGCCGCGCACGCGCACCGTGGTCTCGCCGCCGGAAAGGAGGCATGACCGGCCGGCGGGCGGCAATGCATCCCGGACCTGCTGCGCCCGGCCGGCCAGGAAACGGGCGGCCTGGCGCGCCTCACCCTGCAGTTCGCGAGTAATGACTTCGGCAGGAAACCCTAGCTCCTCCGCCCGGGCCGCCGCAGCGTCTAGGGCCTGGGACAGGCTGCCCACCAGAACATTGGCGATGCGGCGAAAGCAGGGATCGTCCTTTTTGATCGTTTCCGCTTCCCGGCCTTCCAACCCCCGCCGCAGATGGGCCGCCGCCCGGGCCGGCAGGCGTTCCCACAACCCGTATTTGCCGATCACCTCGGCGGCATCGTTAAAAGTAGTGTCATCCGGCGCCGTGGGGCCGGAGGCGATGACGTCGAGCCGGTCACCGACGACATCGGAGAGGATCAGGGTCAGGACGGTTGCCGGGAATGCCACCTTGGCCAGCTTGCCGCCCTTGATGGCCGAAAGGTGTTTGCGCACGGCGTTCAGCTCGTCGATGGCCGCCCCGGCTTTCAATAACAGGTCGGTCACCGCCTGCTTGTCCGCCAGCTGCACCCCCCGGGCCGGTGCCGTCATCAGTGCCGACGCACCTCCAGACAGCAGGCACAGGACCAGTGCCTTTTCGTCGAGGCCAGCCAGGAGGGCGGTCATTTCCTGGGCAGCGCGCATCCCGGCCTCGTCAGGAACGGGATGCGCCGCCTCCACCAGCCGGATGCGCCGCAGGAGGGCGGCTTGGCCCCGGCGGGTCACCAGCAACCCGCTGTCGATCCCGTCGGCAAGAATGTCCTCGAGCGCCTGGCCCATGCGCGCTGCGGCCTTGCCGCCACCGACGACCAGCAGGCGCTCATACTCGGCCAGGCGATAAGAATGGCCGTTTGACCGCAGCCAGCCGTTGTCCAGGGACAGATGGCGGCTGACGGCCGGGCCGGGGTCAGCCGCCTCGAGGGCGGCATTGAAGATCGCGCGCGCGTCCCGGCTCATTTTCGCTCTCCCCCCGTTTTTCCGCCCTTGGTGGCGCCCGGGAAAAGCCCGTCGAGCAGGCCCATGACCGCCTCGTTCCAGCCAGCGGGCCCCTCCGCGCGGGTCCTGGCCAATCCGGGGAAATCGGCACACTCGGCA
>JAQUQF010000184.1 GCA_028749105.1 Acidobacteriota bacterium
CGCCGTCGACAAGGAACTGAAGAAGGGCGACCCCGCCGCCAACATCGAATCGGTCAAGGCCGTTTCCGACGTCTACTCCCCGGTGACCGGCAAGGTGATCGAAGCGAACACCAAGCTGGGCGACAATCCGGAGCTGGTCAACCAGGATCCCCTCGGCGCCGGATGGATCTTCAAGATAAGCGTTGGCCAGGTTTCTGAGCTGGACGAGCTCATGGACCTGAAGAAATACGAGGAATACCTGAAAGGCATCGCCGGGGAATAAACGATGAGATACCTGCCCCTGACCGACGCGGAAAGGGAGGAGATGAGGAAGGTCATCGGCGTTTCCGACGTCCGGGAGCTGTTCTCCTGCATGCCGTCGGCCCAATGCCGTCCGCCCCTGGACACGCTTCCCAGGGCGCTGAGCGAGCCTGAGCTCGCGGCCGCCTTCAAGGAATTCGGCCGCCGCAATTCCTTTTCCGGGTTCCTCAGTTTCCTGGGCGCGGGCGCCTATTCCCATTTCATCCCCGAAGTCGTTTCCTACCTGAGCGCCAAGGGCGAATTCCTCACCCCCTACACGCCATACCAGCCCGAGGTCAGCCAGGGCAGCCTGCAGGCGATCTTCGAATACCAGACCATGATGGCCATGTTGACCGGACTGGACGTAGCCAACGCTTCGCTCTACGACGGCGCCACCGCCGCTGCCGAGGCCGTGCTGCTGGCCGTGCGCCGCTCCGGCCGCAAGCGCGTGCTGCTGGCCGGCAGCCTGCATCCCGAGTATGCCGCAGTCATTCGCACCTACGCGCAGAACCTGCCCATCGAGCTGGCAACCGTGGCCGTCGACGAAAAAAGCGGCCGCGTCGACGCGGTTGACTTGCGCGCCAAGCTGAACGATAGCATCGCCGCCGTCCTCTTTCAGTCGCCCAATTTCCTGGGCGTGGTCGAGGACGGAGGGGGCATCGCCGCCGCCGCCCATGAGTGCAAGGCCATTTGCGTGCAGGTGGTGGCCGAGGCCATGTCACTTGCTTATCTTGTGCCGCCGGGCGAGGCGGGAGTTGACATGGCCGTGGGCGAAGCGCAGAGCTTCGGCCTGCCCCTGGGCTTCGGCGGCCCCTACCTGGGCTTCATGACCGTGCGCGAGGAGTTCATGCGCCAGATGCCCGGGCGGCTGGTCGGGCAGACCCGCGACCTGGACGGCAAGCGCGGCTACGTGCTGACGCTGTCCACGCGTGAGCAGCACATCAAGCGCGAGAAGGCGACTTCGAACATTTGCTCCAACGAAGCCTGGTGCGCCATGCGCGCCGGCATGTACCTGGCCGTCATGGGCAAAGCCGGCCTCGCCCGCGCCGCCCGCACCTGCCACCTCAACGCCGCCTATTTCGCCCGCATGGCGGCCAGGATGAAGACCATCCGCGTCGTCTACCCCGGGAACTTCTACAACGAAGTGCTGATCGAGGTGAAGACGGGAAGCGCCGCCCAGCGGGCCGCCGCCCTGAAGAAAAAAGGGATACTGGCAGGCGTGCCGCTGTCCTGGTTCGCCGACAGCCAGAAGGAGCGCCTGCTGCTCGCTTTCAGCGAAATGCACGACCGCGCGGCCATCGACCGCCTGCTGTCTGCGCTCGGAGAAGCATCATGAACACCCTGCCCAAACTGATATTCGAGCTGAGCCGGGAGGGGAAGATCGGCTGCGGTTTGAACGAGGCCGACGTCCCGGGCGAACCCGTCATCGACGCCGCCCTGCTGCGCCGGGATCCCGCCGATCTGCCGCAGGTCTCCGAAGTGGAGGTCGTGCGCCACTACATGGCCCTGGCCGCCCTGAACTACTCGGTCGACGCCGGCTTCTATCCTCTGGGCTCCTGCACCATGAAGTACAACCCCAAGATCAATGAGAAGCTGGCCGCCGCCGAGGAGCTGCAGGCCCACCCCTACGCCCCGCACGACCTGGTGCAGGGCAACCTGGAGATCATGGCCCGGCTCGAGGAGTGGCTGGTCGAGCTGACCGGTCTTGCCGGCTTCACGCTGGCCCCGGCCGCCGGGGCCCACGGCGAGTTCACCGGCATGCTGATCGTGCGCAAGTACCTCAAGGAGATGGGCGACGCGCGCAAGGTCGTGCTGATCCCCGATTCGGCGCACGGCACCAACCCGGCCTCGGCCCATTTTGCCGGCTACGATGTCAAGGAGATCGCTTCCAGCGCCAGCGGCACCATCGGCCTCGCCGAGCTGCGCCCCCATCTCACCCCCGACGTGGCGGCCCTGATGATGACCAACCCCAACACGCTGGGCATTTTCGAGTCCGATATCGTCGCCATTGCCGAGGCTCTGCACGCCAATGGTTCCCTGCTTTATATGGACGGCGCCAACTTCAACGCCCTGCTGGGGTCCGTCCGCCCGGGCGATCTGGGCGTGGATGTCATGCATCTCAACCTGCACAAGACCTTTGCCACCCCCCATGGCGGCGGCGGACCGGGATCCGGCCCCGTCGGCGTGGCCGCCCGCCTGCTGCCCTTCCTGCCCGTGCCGCGGGTGCGGAAGAGCGGCGAGGGCTATGAGGTTGTCTATGACGACCCGCACAGCATCGGACGCGTCAAGAATTTCTACGGCCAGTTCCTGGTCATCGTCCGCGCCCTGGCCTACCTGATGGCCCTGGGCCGGGAGAACGTCGGGCGCGTGGCCGAAGACGCCGTGCTCAATGCCAATTACGTGCGCAAGCGCCTGGAGGGTCTCCTTGACCTGCCCTACAAGGCGCCTTCGCTGCATGAGGTGGTTTTTTCCGACAGCGGCCTGCCTGTCAAGACACTGGACATCGCCAAGCGGCTTCTGGACTACGGATTCCACCCCTTCACCATCTATTTCCCACTCATCGTGCACGGGGCGATGATGATCGAGCCGACCGAGAGTGAGAGCAAGGAGACTCTGGACGAGTTCATCGCCGTGATGGAAACCATCGTGCGCGAGGCCCGGGAGAACCCCGAGCTGCTGCGCCAGGCGCCGACGCGCACGCCGGTGCGCCGCCTGGACGAGACGCTGGCCGCCCGCAAGCCGGTCCTGCGCTGGCGCAAGGGGCAGGGCGCTTGAGCGTACAGAACGTCATCCTCAAGCTGCAGGAGTTTTGGGCCGAGCGCGGCTGTTATATCGCTTCGGGCTACGACAGCGAAGTGGGGGCCGGAACCATGTCCCCGGACACGTTCTTCCGCGTCCTGGGCAAGAGACCCTGGCAGGTGGCCTACTGGCAGCCATCGCGCCGCCCCGACGACGGCCGCTATGGCCAGAACCCCAACCGCGTTCAGAAGCACAACCAATTCCAGGTGATCCTCAAGCCGGTTCCCGCCGACGGACAGCTGCTGTTCCTGGACAGCCTGATCTTCCTGGGGGTCGACATCCGCATCCACGACATCAAGTTCGACGACGACAACTGGGCTTCGCCCTCCCTGGGCGCCTGGGGGGTCGGCTGGCAGGTGATGTGCGACGGGATGGAGATCGCCCAGTTCACCTATTTCCAGCAGGCCGGCGGCATCGAGCTCAACCCGAATTCGCTGGAGATTACCTACGGCGTCGAGCGCCTGGCCGGCTTCCTGGACAACAAGAGCAGCCTGTACGACCTGGATTGGGGCAACCGCGTTTCCTACGCCCTGCTGAAACAGGAGGAGGAGCGGCAGTTCTCCGTCTACAATTTCGAGCTGGCCGACATCGACATGCTGCGCGGTGCCTTCGCCCAATACCAGAAGGAGGCGGAGAAGCTTGTCGAGCGCGGCCTTTACCTGCCGGCCTACGACTACGTGCTGAAGTGCTCGCATGCCTTCAACATCCTCGACGCGCGCAAGGCCATTGCGGTCGCCGAGCGCACGGCGCTGATGGGCATCATGCGCAACCTGGCGGCGCAGATCGCCCGCAAACATGTCGAGCAGACGGAAGGGGAGGACCATGCCTGACCTGCTTTTCGAACTGGGGGTCGAGGAGATCCCGGCCGCCGCCGTCGGCGCCATCCGCGACCAGCTGCGCGATTTGTTTCAGTCCCGCCTGAAGCAGGACCACATTGCCTGCGGCGCGATCGAATGCGCGGCCACCAACCGCCGCCTGATGGTGCACGTGCCCCAGATCCCGGAGCGGACGGCCACCAAGGAGGAGCAGGTGCTGGGCCCGGCCAAGCGCATCGCCCTCGACGAGAGAGGCCTGCCCACCGTCGCCCTGAAAAAATTCTGCGAGTTCCAGGGGGTCAAGCTGACCGACGTGGTCGAGATCGAAACCCCCAAGGGACAATACCTGGGCGTCACCAAGGTCGGGGGTGGCCAGGACGCGGCAGCGCTGCTGGAGGCGGCCATCCCGGCCATCCTCGCCCAGCTGACCTTTGCCAA
>JAQUQF010000185.1 GCA_028749105.1 Acidobacteriota bacterium
CTGAATATGGTCGATATTTTCGTGCATGCCAAGAAAAAATACGGCCGCGAAAAATCGCTGGCCTTCCACCCCTTCTACCACCATGAAAGCCAAGCATACGGCGCCGGCGTTACTTGCCGTTTTTAGCCTCGTCCTGCTGGCCGCCTGCAACGACCGGCTCTTCGACAATCCCCTCGACCCCGATGCCGAGCTGCGCGCCTACGAGATCCTCTCCACCATCCAGACCGACATCGTGCCGCTCGACCTCACCTTCAGCGGCGATGCCCTGTGGGCCGTCGACGCCGGGTCACGGGTCGTGGCCCTCAATCACAATTCCGGGGCGCTGATCCGCGAGCTCGATGTCCAGCTGCCGGCCGGGGGGATCGCCTACGACGGCAAGGACCTCTGGCTGAGCGTCAGGGACACGCCGCAGCTGGTGCAGGTGAGCATCATCAACGGCTCGCAGATCCGCATGCTCAAGCTGCTGCGCGGCAGCTTCGGGGCACTTGACTATTTCTCAGGGCGCCTGTACGTCAGCGACCGCCTGACAAACGCCGTCCTGGTCGTGGATCCGGAGAACGGCACGATCGAGCGTTCCATCCCCCAGCCGAGCTTCGCCATCGACGGCGTCTGCCACGACGGCGCCAGCCTCTGGACCATCGATGCCACCCAGATGAAGCTGTTCCGCCTGACTGCAAGCGGCGCCCTGGTGAACCAGTACCAGACGCCATCGCGCAATCCCTCCGGGCTGGCCTTCGCCGCCGGCATTTTCTGGTGCGGCGACCGCACCGGCAAGATCTTCAAGCTGCGCTTTCCATGAGCAGGATCCTCCTTGCGCTGCTGGCCGCAACCTGGGCCCTTTGCCTGCCGGCAAAGGAGCTGCTGGAGATCAAGGGGGACTACCTTCTGTACAGCTATGATTTCAACGCCATCTACGGCCAGGGCAACATCCGGCTCCAGAGCAAGGAATGGACCATCCGTGCCGGGTCGCTGGAGATCGACATGGCCGGCCGCACGGCGCTGGCCGGCCGGGGCTGCCGGGTCGAGGCCGGCGGCAAGGAGTATGACGCCGACCTGCTGGAGATCGACCTGGAATCGCTGAGCCTGAGATTCACCGTCTTCAAGGAGATCATCCAGTCCTGGACCCTGCCGGGGGAGAGGCGGCGCCTCCCCGGCGCTTCCACCCCGGCCGCCGCCGTAGGCAAGCCGTTCGTGTCGCGGGGGCTGGAAGCATTGAAGAAGTCCCTGGTATATTACCTGAGCCAGCGCATCGTCATTTCATCGATCTATCGGGTCTACGGCTACCAGACCACCGTGTTCATCGAGGGGGTCCAATCGCTGTCGTTCAAGAAATTCAACCTCGACCGCGGCATGGACACGAACCAGCTCCAGGGCTTCTGGGTCGACCGCTTCTGGTACTACGCCTCGCAGGGGCTGGTGGCCAACACCCATTTCCTGCTGGAGAAACCGGTCAAGAACGGAACGGCCAAGTCGTTCAACGTGCTGGACGTCAAGTACGATCCCTTCCACAATGTCGAGTACGGCCCGGCGCTGAGGCTGAACTTCAACTCGCAGAACTCGTTCAGCCTGACCCGCAGGCACGAGCTGGCCCTGAACGTCAACTTCCTGACCGCCAACCTCTTGCGGACGGAGATCGCCTTCAGGTCGCAGTGGACTCCCCAGTGGCGTAGTGAAATGGCCGCCGAGTACAGCCGCAGCGCGGACAGGCGGGAGGAGCTGTGGCTGCGCTTCCGCTCCAGCCTGCAAAGCAAGCTGCTGGGGGCTGTCGGCCTGAACCTGGGCTACGAGAAGGAGAAGCAATACCAGGGCGACGTTTCGCTGCGCAACCAGGCCGTGAAGAACCTCCAGGTCTCGCTGCAGCATTCGTTCTCGCGCCTGCTCTTTGGCGAGGGGACATACAACCGGCAAAGCCAGTCGAATGTCTCCCTGTCCTATACCCACCGCCTGTTCCAGATGGCCGCCGACTACTCGTTCCATCGCGACCTGCTCCAGGACCAGAGCCAGGGCACTCCGCGCTTCACCCTGAGCGCGATGCCGTTCCGCCTGTACAACGGGCTGCTGCAGGTGAACTTCTCCTCCAGCTTCCTGGTCAACCGGCTGACCCTCGGCGGCAAGAGCAATGACCAGAAACGGGCCAACCTGATGCTCAACCTGCAGAGTGAGCCAATCGGTCTGGGGGCCGGGTCGCTCCTGACCATGGCGCTGTCCGCCGAGCAGCTTCTGGACCAGGAGCGGTTGAACCAGTTCACCTCGCTGGGTTGCGTCTTTAAGTATACCCGGGGACTGGCCCGCTTCGCCGACCTGGACTTTCTTTTCAATTTCAACTCCAGGCGCCGCACCGAGGCCTGGCTCATCCAGGGCACCACCTCCCAAGATTGGTCGGCGGTACTGCGGCTGAAGGACAACGGCCAGCGCGTCCGCGGCTGGGCCTCCCTTTCCTACGATACCAAGACCGGCCGCTTCACCAACAGCTACCTGGATTGCACCGTCTCCCTTGTCAAGAACTGGCAGTTCCAGACGCAGATGAACTATGACTTCATGTTCAAGAATTTCAACTACGAACTTTACCTGATCCGCCATGCCGGCCGCATCACGCTCCGGGCCTCCTACCGCTCCCTCTCGAAACAGATCCTCCTGGAGATCCTGCCGCTCTGAGCATCCTCGTGAACGGCGCCCTTCGGGACGTTGACACCCGGACCGGCCTCTGCTACAGTGTGCCTTCCCATGAGCATTCCACTGATGACCGATCCGTACTCGCTGAAATGGACCTGACCGCCATTCTGCTGATCGCCCTGGGACTGTCCATGGACGCCGTGGCCGTCTCCCTGGCCAGCGGCTGCGCCGCCGGCCACGCCAAGGTGGATGTGCGCCAGGCCCTCCTCCTTTCCTTCCTCTTCGGGTCGTTCCAGGCGCTGATGCCGGTCGCGGGCTGGCTGGCCGGCCTGGGGTTGAAGGGCGTCATCTCGAGCTTCGACCATTGGCTGGCTTTCGTCCTGCTGGTTTTCATCGGCGGCAAGATGATCCGCGAAGCCCGGGGTGCAGGCGAGTGCCGTGTACACGGCAACGGCATGGGACTGCCGGTCATGCTCGGCCTGGCCGTGGCCACCAGCATCGACGCCCTGGCTGTCGGCCTCAGCTTCTCGCTGCTGGCCGTCGACATCATTGCCCCGGTGCTGATCATCGGCATGGTGACATTCGTCCTCTCGCTCGCCGCTGTGTTTGCCGGCCACCGCTTCGGGAGCCGGCTCGCAGGCAAGGCCGAGTTTCTGGGCGGGCTAATCCTGATCGCCATCGGCCTGAAAATCCTCCTCGAGCACCTGCGGGAGGGCTGAGCCATGGCAAACAGCGGCCTGCGGCCCGGTCCTTTCGCGGGATTGAAGAACACCCTCCGCGCCCTGCGCTACCGCAACTACCGCCTCTACTTCGGGGGCCAGGGCATCTCCCTCACCGGCTCATGGATGCAGCAGGTGGCCATGGGCTGGCTGGTCTACCGCCTGACCGGGTCGGCGTTCTACCTGGGACTGGTGGCTTTCTTCGCCCAGGTGCCGGTCCTCTTCATGGCGCCGCTCTCAGGGGTATTGGCCGACCGCTGGGACCGCCTGCGCATCATGCTGATCGCCCAGGTGCTGGCCATGGCCCAGTCGCTGGCGCTGGCGGCGCTGATGTTCAGCAAAACCATCGCTCCCTGGCAGCTGGCGCCGCTGGCGTTCTTTCTCGGCGTGGCCAACGCCCTCGACGCCCCGGCGCGCCACTCCATGGTGGTGCAGGTGGTGGAGAAAAAGGAGGACCTGGGCAATGCCATCGCCCTGAACTCGGCCATGTTCAACGGCGCCCGCCTGGTCGGCCCCCCCGTCGCCGGCGTATTGGTGGGCCTGTTCGGGGAGGGGATCTGCTTCCTGATCAACGGCATCAGTTACCTGGCGGTGATCTTCGCCCTGCTGGCCATGAGGCTTCCCCGCCGGGAGAAGCAGCGGCAGCGCCGCGGCTTCTGGCCCGAACTGCGCGAGGGGTTCGCCTACACTTTCGGCCATCGTTCCATTCGCCTGGTCATCACTCTCATAGCCTGGGCGAGCCTGGTCGGGGCCTCCTATATGACGCTGATGCCCGTCTTCGTACGCCGGGTGCTGAACGGTGGCCCGCACAGCCTGGGTTTCCTCCTGGGGGCGGTGGGCTGCGGCGCCCTGCTGGGCGCCCTGGTCCTGGCCTCACGGCGGACGATGCTGGGCCTGGAAAGAACCCTGGTCGGCGGCTCGGCCCTCTTCGGCCTGGGCCTCCTGGCGGGCTCCCAGGCGCG
>JAQUQF010000186.1 GCA_028749105.1 Acidobacteriota bacterium
CCGCCGCTACCGGCAAGGGCTTCGCCATCGGTTCCGCGGCCCTGACGGCCATGGCCCTGCTGGCCGCCTATATTGAGGAGATCAAAATAGGATTCCAGCACATCGGCCGGAAGTTCATCACCGTCAGCGGCGTCGAGAAGGCCATCGAGAACACCTATATCGGCGATTGGATCACCTACTACAACCTGACCGTTTTCAACCCCAAAGTGCTGGCCGGGCTGTTCATCGGCGCCATGATGGTCTTCGTCTTCTGCGCCATGACCATGAAGTCGGTCGGCCGCGCCGCCGGCAAGATGGTCGAGGAAGTGCGCCGCCAGTTCCGCGAGATCGCCGGCATCATGGAGGGCACGACCGAGCCGGACTACGGCCGCTGCATCGAGATCAGCACCCGCGCCGCCCAGCACGAGATGGTCGTGCCGGCCCTGACCGCCATCATCACTCCGGTGCTCATGGGCCTGATCTTCGGCGTGGCCGGCGTCATCGGACTGCTGGCCGGTGGCCTGACCACCGGCTTTGTTGTTGCCGTGTTCCTGAACAATTCCGGCGGCACCTGGGACAATGCCAAGAAATACATCGAGGAAGGCAACCTAGGCGGCAAGAAACTTCCCGACGGCAGCCGCAACCCCAACCACGGCGCCGCGGTCATTGGCGACACCGTGGGCGACCCCTTCAAGGACACCTCGGGCCCCTCGCTGAACATCCTGATCAAGCTCATGTCCATGGTCTCGGTGGTTTTCGCCGGACTGATCGTCAAGTACGGCGATTTGCTGCAGCGCATCATCGACCATTTTGCCCGTTGACCCCCCAAGGGGGATCGGGCCCTGGCGGGACCCTGGTCCCACAAGGGGATCGGGCCCTGCGGGCCGCATCCGCTTTGACAGCGGCGGGAGCAGTTGTTATCATTCGCTTGGGCTTCCGCTATAAAAATGCGTTGAGACCGGGAATGCAGAGGAGCAGGGTATGAAAGAAAAAGTGCAATCGGCTTTTAAAACGGAGATCAGCAAGAGCAGGCTGGAGTTCCTGTTCGACGGCGTCTTCGCCATTGCCATGACCATCCTGGTGCTGGAGCTCAAACTCCCGGAACTCGGGGACAAAAGGTCGGTCCACGAGTTGGGCCAGGCGCTGCTGCTCCACTGGCGGACTTTTTTGAGCTACATCATCAGTTTTTTCATACTGAGCGGCTTCTGGATCGGCCATAACACGTTATATGCCAAGTTGATGCGGGTCACCAAGGCGATTGCGGCCATACACATCTGGCTTCTGGGCTGGGCGGCTTTCGTCCCATTCTGCGCCCACCTGATCGGCCGCTATCCAGGCAACCCGCTGGCCCTGCTGATCTACCTGACGACGGCATTCGCCTACGTCATGGGCTTGCTGGCGCTGGTCAGCACCGCCGAGAAGCAGAAATTGTTCGATCCGGCGATCCCCGCCGGCGACGTGCGGAAACTGCGCCGCGGCTTTTTGCGGCCATTGATCGCCATGATCTTCTTTGCCGTGTATATCATTTTTATCCTGCCGGTCTTGATATAGGGACGAATAAATTGGCAGAGGTGATCCGCACTGAGCGTTTGTCCAAGAATTATGGGCGCCACCTGGGCATCGCCGACGTCGACATCGAGGTGCGCGCCGGCGAAGTTTTCGGCTACCTCGGGCCGAACGGGGCCGGGAAAACGACGACCATCCGCCTCCTGATGGACTTCATCCGCGCCGACGGGGGAAGGGCGGAGATCTTCGGCTTCGATATCCGCAAGGAAAGCGTGGAGATCCGCCGCCGCGTCGGCTTCCTGCCCGGAGACATGCACCTGTACGAGGGCCTGGTCGGCCATGACTATTTGACGTTTTTTGCCAGCCTGCGCGGCGGTGTCGATCGGCCCTATGTCGAGGAACTCGCCTCGCGCCTGGCCTGCCCGCTGGAACGGCCGATCCATACCCTGTCGCAGGGCAACAAGCGCAAGATCGGGCTGATCCAGGCCTTCATGCACAAGCCGGAGCTGCTGATTCTTGATGAACCGACCAGCGGGCTCGACCCGATCGTCCGCCACCAGTTCCACGGACTGGTGGCGGAAGCTCGCGGGCGGGGGCAGACGGTATTCTATTCCTCGCACAACCTGCCCGAGGTCGAGCGCTCCTGCGACCGCGTGGCCATCATCCGCCGGGGGCGGATCGTGGCCACCGAGAGCATCGGCGACCTGAAGGCCAGGTCGGTGCGCAGCCTGGAGATCCGTTTCAACGAGGACATTGACGCGCAGGCTTTTGCCGCTGTCCCCGGTCTGGAAATAGTGGCCTGCGACAAGCGCTCGCTCAAAGGGCGGATGAGGGGGGACATGGACGCGCTTCTGAAAACGGCGGCGCGTTTCCCGGTCGGCGATTTCAGCAGCGATGAGCCCGACCTGGAAGAGATTTTTCTGGCCTATTACGGCGATGACGGGCATGCTGAATAATCTTTTCGAAAAAACCCTGCGCGACCAGCGCTGGGCCCTGCTCGGCTGGGGGATCGGGCTGGTCCTGCTGGCGCTGTACCTGGCCTACATATTTCCCTTCGTCAATCGGGCCGCGGAAATGATGAAGGTGCTGGAGACCCTGCCGCCGGCCATCAAGAACCTGGTCGGTAAGAGCGAGTTCATGGCCACGCCGGAAGGATTTTTCAACCTGCAGCCCTTCTCCATCCTGCTGCCGCTGCTGTTCATCATCTTTGCTATCGCCCGCGGCAGCGACGCCACGGCCGGCGAGGAGGAGCGGGGAACGCTCGACCTGCTTCTGGCCAACCCGCTGCCGCGCCGGCGGCTGGTGGTGGAGAAATCGCTGGCCCACGCTTCTGTCCTTTTCATGTTCGCGGTCGTCTTCTGGCTGGCCATGATCGGCTGCACGCGGTTGTTTGGCATCACACTGCACGCGGGACGGCTGGCCGCCGTGATCTTCAGCTGCTGGCTACTGGGGATGACCTTTTACGCTCTCGCCCTGGCCTGCGGCTGCTGGCGGGGGAACAAGAAATTCAGCATCGGCGTCAGCGGCGGCCTGGCCATGATCACATTCCTGATCAACGCCTATGCCCCCATGGTGGCCAGCCTGAGGCCTTGGCGCGTCCTTTCGCCATTTTACTTCTATAACGGCAACAATGTCCTAAGCAACGGCTTGCAGCCAACCCATATCCTGGTGCTGGCTTGCCTGATCGCTTTTTTCTTCAGTTCGGCGCTTCTTGCCTTCAGCCGCCGCAACCTGTCTTCCTGACAGGCTGACGCCGGCCGCTGTCCTATTTCTGCAGGTCGATGGCCAGGGTGAATTTCTCCTGCCTGGGGACGCTGAGTTCCTTGCTGAATGGCGTATATCCCGGTTTGAAGGCGGTGAAGACGTATTTGCCGGGCGGCAGACGCAGGAAGATCGTTTTTCTCTCGGCCGTTGACAGTCCCCAGAAGCGGTTGTCGATGTAGACGGCAGTCTCCTCTGGGGTGACGGTCAGGGCAACCAGGGTCAGGAACCGCGTTTCCGGCGCAGCGGGCTTGTCAGCCGGCTGCGGGGGCAGAGGCTCGCTCTTGGCTTCGTAGGCTTGCCTGTCTTCGGGAACGTCGGCGGCAGTACCGCTTTCCCGGGAGCCCGCCGTTTCCAGGTCCAATTTCAAGGTGATCCTGCGGCTGGAGTAGCCGCGCAGGTCGACCGCCTTCTTCAGGAATCCCTTTTTCCTGAATTCCAGCTTGTTCTCCCGGGAGGCCAGGCGCAGGGACAGCTCCGCCGTGGCGTACTCGTAGGCAGCGCCGATGTAGCGGCCGTTGAGCAGCACGTCGGCGTCGTCGGGAGTGACGTGCATGACCACGCGCACGCCGTCGTAGTTGTCCATGACTTCCCAGGGGATGTTGATGGAGCAGGCGGCGCCGGCGCCGGCAAGAAGCAGAACCAGTGGTAGTAGGCGTGTATATTTCATGCCTCCATGGTAGCACAAAATGCAAAGTCAATCATCCTGCAACAAGATGGCTGACCGCAGGCGTAGCCGGCGGTCCGTCCCAAGTTGCCAGGAACATCGAGGTGCCAATGACGTGTTAACATGTCATTGGCAGGATCCATTCAAGGTGCAACTTGGGATGCAACTTGGGGCGCAACTCGGGATTGCCAATTCAGGCAAAAAATGCTACATTCTATCCTTCATGAAAACCACGGCAATGCGTTGCATCCTTCTTTTATTCCTCCTGGCCCCGAGCGGGTTCCTGCCTGCCCAAACCGAGCACGAAGACCCGGTCGTCTATGCCGACCAAAAGACCATCGGCGAGGACGCGTTGCGGGCCGCCGGCCACGTGGA
>JAQUQF010000187.1 GCA_028749105.1 Acidobacteriota bacterium
GCGGATCTGCTTCTGCTGGTGGGGCGGGAACATGGAAATGATGCGGTTGACCGTTTCCGGCGCGTCCAGGGTGTGCAGGGTGGAGAGGACGAGGTGGCCGGTCTCCGCCGCCAGCAGCGCCGTTTCGATGGTCTCCAGGTCGCGCATTTCGCCGACCAGGATCACGTCGGGGTCCTGGCGCAGGGCGCTGCGCAGGGCCTTGGCAAATCCGTTGGTGTCGGAGCCCACCTCGCGCTGGTTGATGATGCTCTTCTTGTCGCGGTGCAGATACTCGATGGGGTCCTCGATGGTGACGATGTGCTCGAGGCGGTGGATGTTGATGTAGTCGATCATGGCGGCCAGGGAGGTGGACTTGCCGCTGCCGGTGGTGCCGGTGACCAGGACCAGGCCGCGCATCTCCTGGGATATCTTTTCCAGGACCAGCGGCAGGTTCAGGTCGCTGAGGCTCTTGATCTGGGTGGGAATGACGCGCAGCACCATGCCCACCGCCCCCCTCTGGTAGAAGACGTTGCAGCGGAAGCGGCCCAGGCCGGGGATGCTGTAGGCCATGTCGATCTCGTGGTCATGCTTGAACCTCTCCTTCTGCTCGCTGTTCATCATGGCGAACGCCATGGCGATGGTGTCCTCGGGCATCAGCCGCTTCAGCTCCACCAGTGGGTGCAGGATGCCGTTGATGCGGATCACCGGGTGGTTGCCCACTTTCAAGTGCAGGTCGGATGCCGTCCTCTCCACGCTGATCTTCAACAGATCGTCGATGTTCATTTTCTGCTCCTTGTGCCTTGAAAATATTATACATCAATTATGCAAAAATTAAAAAAGGAAATGGTATAATTGCGGACATGAAAGCCTGTTCCCGTGTGGCCGCGGCCTTTTGCCTGCCGCTGCTCCTGCTTGCCGCCTGCGCCCGCCCGCGCGGAGCGGGAACGGAGCCTGTCCTTGGACCGGACACGTCCCGCGACGGCCCGGCCGCCCAAGGCGCCGTCAGCGAGGTGTTCCAGACCGGCGTTGCTTCATGGTATGGCGATGATTTCCACGGCCGGGCGACGGCCGATGGCGAGATTTATGACATGCGCAAGCTGACCGCCGCCCACCAGGAACTGCCGTTCCATACGCTGGTTGAGGTGGAGAACCTGGAGAACGGCCGCCGGGTTCTGGTGCGCGTCAATGACCGCGGCCCCTTTTTGAAGGACCGCATCATCGACCTTTCCTTTGCGGCGGCCAGGCGGCTGGGAATGACAGAAACAGGCACGGCCGAGGTCAGCCTGCGCGTCAGGCGCTGGGGCGGCGAAACGGCAAACCGGGGAATTTCCCCGGGCACCCCGAGCGCATGTTTCGTCCAGGCCGGCGCTTTTTCGCTGCGGGAGAACGCCGAGGACCTGCTCCTGACCCTGGGGGACATTTTTCCCGGCCTGGCTTTTCGCGTCGCCGAGGAGGATGGCCTGTTCAAGGTGATCTCCCCCCGCCTGGATTCCGCCGCGGCCTGCCGCGACGTGCTGCAACGGCTCGCCCAATACCGCCTGCAGGGGTTTGTCCGTGAATCGGATGCCCGCGTCGCGGAATAAGCGGCCCCTTCCTATTTTTCCTATTGCATTCGCATTTTTTGTTTTTTACAATCCCGGCATGGGGACAGAGAAGCGCAGGCAAGGCTTTTCGGGGGTGGCTGGACATGCCTGAAGAGCGTATGGCAGCCGAGACCGGCGAGCCGGTCGCGGCCCGGAGGATCCTCGTCGTCGACGACGATGAAGTGGTACGCACGGCGCTGAACGACTACCTGGAGTTCCACGACTTCGAGGTGACCGCGACCGCCAGTGCCGCCCAGGCCCTGGAAGCGATCGCCGGCAGCGATTTCGACCTGGTGATCTCCGACCTGGTCATGCCTGGGATGGACGGCATCGCGCTGATCAAGGCCATCCGCGAAGCCGGGAAGGAGGTGCCGCTGCTGATCATGACCGGGTTTGCCTCGATCGAGCAGGCCGTGGAGTCCATGAAGGCCGGCGCCTCCGACTTCATCACCAAGCCCCTGAAGTTCGACCACGTCATGCTGGTCATCCAGCGCATCCTGGAGACCGCCGCCCTGCGCAAGCTGGCCGGGGAGCGCGAGTATTACAAGGACCTGTCCAACAGCGACGGCCTGACCCAGGTGGGCAATTACCGCCATTTCCACTACGTGCTGCAGCAGGAGATCGACCGCCAGCGCCGCTTCGACCGGCCGCTGACGTTGCTGATGATCGACATCGACGATTTCAAGAGGGTCAACGACCGCTTCGGCCACCTGGCCGGAGACATGGTCCTGATCAAGATTGCGTCCCTGCTGCGGGACGAGGTGCGCGGCTTCGATTACGTCGCGCGCTACGGCGGCGACGAATTCACCGTGATCCTCCCCGAAATTTCGGGAATCGAGGCCCTGGCCGTCGGCCGACGCATCATGGCGTCCATCGGAGAGAATGAATTTGCCTCCCCCGCAATGAAGGAACTCAGCAGGCCGAGCGTCACGATCGGCATCGCCAGTTTTCCCCAGGATGCCGGTGAAGTGCAGGATCTGGTGGCCAGAGCCGACGAGGCCATGTATGCCGGTAAGAAAGCCGGCAAGAACTGCATCTGCGTTTTCGGCGACGAGGAAAACATCATCCGCCTGCACCCGCCCGCAGCGCCGGGAGCGTAGCCGGAAACAGGCCGCTTGCCGCGGTTATCTGCCC
Organism: Acidobacteriota bacterium; assembly: GCA_028749105.1. Taxonomy (GTDB): domain Bacteria; phylum Acidobacteriota; class Aminicenantia; order UBA2199; family UBA2199; genus UBA2199. Next base: position 2,697 of record JAQUQF010000187.1, read on the forward strand.
AGCGTGGCCACCATCACGGCCTTGATCGTATGCACGCGGTTCTCGGCTTCGACAAAGACCTGTGAATGGCGGCTTTCGAATATCTCGTCGCTGACCTCGCAGATGTCGGGGAATTGCTTGGCCAGCTTGGTTTCGGTGTTGTGGAACGCGGGCAAGCAGTGCAGGAAGGTGCATTCCCCATTTCCGGTCTTGTCGAACATGGCGCGGTTGATCTGGTAGGGCTTGAGCAGCTTGATTCTTTCCGGGATCTGCTCCTCTTCGCCCATCGACGCCCAAACGTCGGTGTAAATGATGTCGGCATCCTTCACCCCGGAGGCGATGTCGTCGGTGATGGTGATCTTCGCGTCCCTCTCCATGGCGAATTCGCGGCATTCCGCGACCAGTTCCTTGGCCGGGAAGAGCGACTTGGGCGCCACGATGCGGAAATCCATCCCCATCTTGGCCGCGCCGATCATCAGCGAGTTGGCCATGTTGTTGCGGCCGTCGCCGACGTAGGCGAAGCGGATGCCCTTGAGACGGCCCTTGACCTCCAGCACCGTCATGAAGTCGGCCAGGATCTGGGTGGGGTGGTAGAGGTCGGTCAGGCCGTTCCAGACCGGCACGCCGGCCCACTGCGCCAGCCCTTCCACCGTCTCGTGCTTGAAGCCGCGGAACTGGATGCCGTCGAACATGCGGCCCAGCACCCGGGCCGTGTCCTTGACGGTTTCCTTTTTTCCCAGCTGGATGTCGTCCTTGCCCAGGTACTCGGGATGGGCGCCCTCGTCGACGCAGGCCACGACGAAGGCGCAGCGGGTGCGGGTCGACGGTTTTTCGAATATCAGGGCGATGTTCTTCCCCTCGAGGTTCCTGCCGCGCAGGCCGGCATACTTGTCCTGCTTCAGCTTGACGGCGAGCTGCAGGAGGAAGTCGATCTCGTCAGGAGTGTTGTCTTTCATGGAGAGAAAATGTCTACCTTTCAGGTTGAACGGCATGGAAAACCTCCTTTTGGCAAGCCCCATGATAGCGTAAAACAGAGGCAAAAACAAGCGGGGGCTGAGCCGCTGATTTTTTGGGCTTTTTATGACGATCGGCCGTATATATTCCCTGCACTCCGCCGGCATCACGCGGCTGGAACTCGCCCAGGAGGCATGGAATGAAGAATATGATCGTCCCCTTGGCGGTAATGGCGGCCCTGGCCCTTGCCGCGCCCGCCACCGCTTCGCCAGCGGACAAAGCGGTTGCCGATGCGTCGGCCGCCGTCAGCGGCTGCAACGCGTACGAGTACTGCCAGGTGCTGGCCGCTGAGCCTTTTTCCGGACGGCTTTCCGGCAGCCCCGGCTATGAGGCGGCGGCGCGCTGGGCGGCGGGGAAATTCGCCGAGTGGGGCCTGTCGTCCCTGGACGGCGCCTTCCTGCAGCCATTCCCCTCGCCTTACACGCAGGTGGACAAGGCCGAAATGACTCTCACCGTGGCCGGCAAGGAGATCAAGCTCCAGGCCGGGAAGGAGTTCCTGCCCATGCTCTTCAGCGATTCCGGGCGTGTTTCCGCCGGGGCTGTTTTCGCGGGCTGGGGCCTCCATGCGCCGGAACTTGGCTACGATGACTAC